>CAYZJX010000105.1:0-4491 GCA_964479035.1 uncultured Desulfurococcaceae archaeon | reverse complement strand
GCCTTCACCTTTTTAAGTAAGTGTGTGTTTTGAGTGTCTTACCGGTGTGTGAGCCGTATGTCCTCCCTGAAGGATTTCGAGAAGTCTTGGAAAGGCAAGGAGAGGACTGTTGGGTCAGTACTAAAGAAGATGTTTACTAGGGAGAAGCCGCTGAGGTTCAGGCTTGCTATGGCACACTATAAGATAAACTCAATGGCTAGGAGGCTTGAGGTGTACTTAGAGAGGCTTAAGCAGAGGGATAAGGTACTATTTGAGAAGGTAGTTGATGCTATCATAAGTAAGGACATGACTAGGGCTGCAATGTACGCTAATGAGGTTGCTGAGCTAAGAAAGGTTGCTAAGTCACTGTTCATGGTTCAGGTAGCTCTCGAGCACATTATGCTGAGGCTTGAGTCAATAAGAGAAATAGGTGATATTGCTGTTGAGCTAGGTCCTGTAGTAGCTGTGGTTAAGGAGGTTAGGAGTGCTATTAGGTCAGTACTACCTGAGCTAGGCATTGAGCTTGGTGAGGTTCAGGACATACTTCAGGAGACCTTAATGGAGGCTGGCGAGCTAGTCGGTGTTGGAGGAATGACCATACCGACATCTCCTGAGGCCAGGAAGATACTTGAGGAAGCTAAGGTAGTTGCTGAGCAGAAGATGAAGGAGTCATTCCCAGCACTTCCAGCAATACCGTCAGCAGCGCCAGAGAAGTCATCCTCTGAAGTCGGTGCCGAGCCTTAAGTTAATCACATTAGTTTTTGCTCATACATTAAAACTAATTAATTGTCTTTTTTAAACTCAGTACGTACTCCTTATCGGGTTAAGGTATTGGAGTTTAATTTAATAGTAATTCACGAGCCGGGAATAGATAACTACAGGTGGGCACTTAATCAGGTAAGACAGTTCTTAGGTAATGAACTCGTATATGTGTCCTCATACCAGTCAGTAATACTCTTTAAGGTAGATGGAGATCCTCATGAAGCAGCTTCTAAGCTTAGGGAGTCACTTAAGGATGCAGCAACACCTATTATTAGGGTCGTGCCCGTAGACTATGTTACTGATCCATTTATTGATGAAGTAGCTGAGGTTGTTAAGGAATTAGCTCAGAAAATACCCGAGGGCGAAACCTTCAGAATTACTCTTGAAGGCCACCTCCTGACAGTTAGGGAAGACAATACTAAAGTAAGAATGCATACCATAGACGCTATTAGAGAGCTAGCTGAGTACGTCGACAGGCCCGTAGACTTAACGAATCCTTCTTGGATAATTTACATTAGAGTAGTCAAGTACATGAGGATTAGGCGTAAAGCAGCTATATCCTTGGTTAGGCCTGAGGAGGTAGCGAGGGTCTCTGCTTGAGGAAGTTATTCGGTACAGCAGGTATTAGAGGCAGGTACCTAAAAGAAATTACTCCTGGGCTAGCGTACAGTATAGGACTTGCCGTAGCAACTTACGTTGGTAGAGGCTCAATAGCCGTAGGTGGGGACGGAAGACTGACAACACCAGTTCTTAAATTAGCTGCTGCAGTAGGCCTCATGGCTGCTGGCGCTGATGTCGCCGACGTAGGTTTGATCCCGCTCCCTACGCTAGCGTGGTACGTCAGTAGGCACGCATTAAGCGCTGGTATCTACATAACAGCATCACATAATCCACCTACCGACAACGGCATTAAGGTATTTAAGAGCGATGGAATGGAGTTCCTAATTAGTGATGAAGAAAAAATAGAAGAGATCCTTGCAGAGGAGAACTGGAGGTTGGCTGACTGGAGTTCTGTCGGTACTTATGATGTGATTAGTGGAGCAGTTAGTAAGTATCTGGAGGAGTTAAGTAGTAAGCTAGCGCCTGTAAAGAAGAAAAAGATTCCGAAGGTACTCATTGACTCAGCTAATGGTGCAGCATCCTTAACAACACCTAAATTACTCAAGAATCTAGGTGCTGAAGTAGTGTCCATTAACTCAAATATAGATGGGAGATTTCCTGGTAGGTACCCTGAGCCAAGGCCTGACGTGCTAGAGCCGTTCATACCTGTAGCTAGGGATTTGGGAGCTGATGTGTACCTCGCACATGATGGAGACGGGGATAGGTTAGCTGTAGTGGATCCTAAGACCGGGTTCATAAAGCAGGACAGAATAATAGCGCTAGCAGCTAAGTATAAGTTGAGTTTAGGTAAGGGTAAGGTAGTAGTTTCGATAGACTGCGGTAATGCTGTTAGAGAAGTTGTTGAGTCACTGGGCGGTGAGTTAATAATTGTTAGGTTAGGTAAGGTTCATGAAGGTCTCGCCCGATATAGTGACGCAGTAATCGCTGCTGAGCCATGGAAGCTCATAGATCCTTCGTGGGGACCCTGGATAGATGGTATTTATCAGGCAGGACTGATAATTAAGCTTATGATGGAGGAAGGAAAGGATATTAGTTCACTCATGAGCGACATACCCAACTACCCGCAGGCCCGCTACTCAATAAGAGTACCTAAGGAATATAAGGGCAGCCTCTATGAGGCTCTTAAGGAGTACCTGCTCTCGAAAGCACCAGAGAGTGCTGAGGTATTAACGATTGATGGGGTCAGAATTAATTATGAGGATAAGTCATGGGTACTTGTTAGAATGTCGGGAACCGAACCTAAGGTACGTATTTATGGTGAAGCACAAACTGTTAAACAACTTGAAGACATTATAGGCGATCTCCTCCGTAAGGCGAGGGAATACCTTAAGTCCAAGGGTATTGGGGAACTTGAGTTTGAGGGTAAGTTAATTCCTTAGGTAAGCTTGTAGAGGAGCTCCTTAATTACTAGCTCTAATGTGCTCTCAGGCAGCCTACTACCTAGGAGTTCAGCGACTCTGTTAGTGATGTCTCCAATACTCTTTCCTGCTTCAGCGTATCTTCCAATTATCCATAGTAGTGCATCTAAGTGGACTGGTGGAATACTACTTAATTCAGCTACCCTACCCCAAGCAATTCTCACTACTCCCGCACGGTGCTTAAACTTCTTAATAACTTCTCCCCTGCTCAGGCCTTCACCCACATCAATAATACCCGAGGTATAAGCCAGAAACGCCACTCTCCGGTCGACAGGCACCTTAATTTCAGCAGGCAGTACTAGGTCTGTACCCAAGCACGCCTTAACACCGTAATAGTACATTTTAACAGCAAATACGGTAGTCTTAGCAAACTCACTGCTCCCTAGGCACTCAGCAAGTACCTTTAAGAGTGAGTAGGGGTCTTTAATGAATTCGTCGTTCGGATTCTCGAATTTAGCTAGTGCACTACACTTAAGTAACTTACTCAGTCTACTTAACTTTGCTGCTCTATTTAATCTGTGATACTTGGAGTTACTAACAAATTCCTTAACTAACTTAATTAACCCCAAGTAATTTTCCGGAGGCTCACCCACCATAGATGCGTAGGCTGCAAATGAGCTCCAGTACTCCTCACCCCTACCTGCTAACATGTAGCTAACTAAGGCATTAATAGCTAGGAGAAGCGGTGTTAGGTTTCCGTAAGTTTTGCACAGTTTTTCAACAGCTTTCATTTGAGGGTCTGCTTCTTCAAAGACCTTAGCTAGTCTCAAACCTCCAGCGATTTTAAGGGCCTTAGCTACCTTAGCTATTCTTGAATTATTAATAATCAAGTACGTGACCCCAATAGAGAGGTGGGTTAAGATCTCACAATGTGGTACTGCCTTACCCTGCCCTCACTCCGCAGTATACTGAGGGCTTTAGCTGCTGCTTCAAATGCTTTTCTCGGGTACCTTGATATTCCTACACCAACCTTAATACTGTCCTTGCTCGTCAGCGATGTGAGAACATCTCCTAAGTATTCCTCACTAGTTATAGCCACTAAGTTATCACCACCTAAGTACTGAACAACCGCCTTATCTCTCAGTTCTGAAGCTATCGTACTGACTAAATTCAGTACAACCACGAATGAGTTGTAAGCACCTTGATCACGCGTCCTTAAGGTAAAGTAATTTAAGTCTGCATGAGCAACAACTAACTGACTATCATCCTTACAGTTCTCCTCATAGTAGTCCTCACTACACCGTACTTCCCTACACCTCCTAAGTACTTCCACAGGCTCTCCACAGCACAGGACCACCTTAGTAGGTGTTGGTGAGTAAGGCATTAAGTGCTGCTTCAGCTCGAACACAAAATCCTTAACATTAATTTCTGACGGCATGAAAATCAGCTGTATGTCATACCTAAGGGGAAGTGCCATTCCGTTAAAGTCCTTGACGAAGGACTGTACTACCTCATAGAGCCTAGCCTGAACTAACTGTATGTACCACTCCCTATCAGGTCCTAGGGATTCAGTCCACTCCCTGTATCCTACGAACTCTATTGTGCCAGCATAGACCATGAGGTTTCACTCAATAACTACTGTCTGCCCCTCATATGTAGTTTTTTCAAGTTCTTTAAGCCTCTTAACCATCTTAACAGCTGCTTCAACAGCTCTCCTAGCGTAGTCCTCAACCCTCTCGAGCGCCTGCATTCTGGAGGCTCCCGGACCTAT
>CAYZJX010000104.1:0-4504 GCA_964479035.1 uncultured Desulfurococcaceae archaeon | reverse complement strand
CTTGTCTAGCTCCTCCATAGATCTCAGGTCATCATACTCCTGAACATCTATGAACGAGGTCTACTACCTACGAATACACGGAAAAGTCTGTGGGACCTCCTCTCCTTAAACTCATTCCTGTGCGCTCTAATGTACTCCAGGATCTTGCGTGAGACTTCATAACACTCCCTCACCTTACTATCTTTAGGAACCCACATCTCCACCAAATATATAGGCACGGACCTCCCCGAAAAACTATGTGTATGCGCTATTTAATTCTCTAAAGTAAAGCATTTCAGTAAAATGTCAATGTGTTGTTTAAATTTATAATGATAGCTGCCCGTCTTTCTTCAAGTATGTGTGGAGTGAGTTACGTCAGCAAAAGCATTTTGTCCGTGCTATATCCATGCTTCTTCAGAAAGTCCACCAAGGTTTCATCTACTGTAATAGCGGTGATACCCGTTCTCCTTGATGTAGCATACAGGATGGCATCGAATAAGTCACTTAATCCAGTCTTAATTAAGTCATAAGCAGTGCTTAAGTCCTGGTCGACTGGGGTAATTAAATGAATAGTGTCCCCGTACATTATTGAGTTTAAGTCCCGTAGGGCTTATTCAGAAATGGAGCTTAACTTCACTTTATTAGCTTCCTTGATTACTACGGCAATGGACTCGGGTGCCATCGCGTACAGGTAGTAAAGTTCGATACTTTCAAGCTACTTCATGACATTACCACTACTCTCCCTCATCCTTAACGTGACGTGCTGAAGCAGGAGGCATCTACGATGATCTTACCTACCTTCAATAACTCTTCTCGTAATTTCCTCTCCAGCTTCCTCAACCTCCTCCTCACTTGCCTCTCCCCAGAACTCCTGCTTACTTTTAGTCTTGATCGGGGTAAGCACGATCTTACTGCTAACTACCTCAAGAATCATTTTGTCTCCTTCCTCAATACCTAGCTCCTCAGCTATGTTCTTAGGTATGTAGATCGCTCTCTTCTTACCAACTCGAATAATCAGACCCACCTGACGCACCAGAAATAGGAACACAATAAAAGAAATAAGGTCATCTGCACTAATTTACGGCGGGGTTTTGACTGGTTGTAGGTACTTCATGAATCGCTGAGCTACGTCAGTAATAGTTTCATGACCTAACCTGCTTTATCTCTGAGCTAGTACTTAATGGGCTTGCTTAAGCTTAACGATTCCAGTATTTACTACTGCTATGGAGATCAGTGCTACCATAAAGTATATAACTGCCTGAATTCCGGGGTCAGGCCGCACTACCTCCATTAACTTACTCAGCACCTGAATTAGAGAGTAAGCAAGAAGTGAAGCACCTATTACGAGTACAGCTAAGTACTTACTCTCGGAAACCTCCATAACCATCATGATAACTAACTGCAGGTACATATAAATTAGTTTCACTAGCTACTGGAAGACGTTCTACATAGTCTTGGAGTACTTTAGGTGATGAGTGAATATTCCTCACTTAGTCTTAGCGAATCTGTAGTACTTAGTTGCTGGGCAGGCAGGGCACTTCCCCTCACTATATAGTGGGCACTGCGAGCAGTCCACCCCGCAGGGGGCTTTCTCAGAACCCTCACTTACGACCTTAAATAATACGTAGTCAGGAACTACTACTTCCCTAGCAACCAGTACTTCACTCCTCCTAACTCCCTTCATAGCCCTCACAACACAAGACCCCATGCATGCCTCCAGAACGTCGATGTTCTCGAAAGCCATTACAGCAATGTAGTTGAGTCTGCCTAGTAGCGGGGCTAGGAACAGCAACCTAGGGCAGTTCCTGAGTTTTTCAGCAATCCTCATGAAGTACTCGTAGCTCTCTAACTCAGCTATAACTACAGCGTAAACAAATAACCTCGAATTCAGGAGTGCGCGGACGCTAACCAACCCACTAGACAAGAGCTTACGCAGCCTCTTCCTAACACCTACGTGACTCATGCCCAGCTCCTCACTTAGTGCCACCAGAGGTAAGCGCCCATCCTTCTGAAGTAACTCAATTAACTTCCTATCAGCTCTGTCAGTAATCAATCCTCAACACCCAACCCCTTAGTCACTTTAAATGATGGTACATTCGAAAAAAGATTTTGTGTTGAGGGCTGAGGGACCGCACTAGTACTCAAGCCACCAACTTCCTAACCGCATCAAGCCCTACGTAGAGTCCAGCACCAATAATTGCTAGTGCGTACACCAACCTCAGCACCCACGGAGGCGACTTAGCAGACAGCTTAGCACCGACCCATGAAGCAGCTAGTGTTGGCACACCTATCAGCAGTAGGAGGATTACGTGCATGTACCCGCTCAGAGCAAGTACCGTCGAACCTAAGCCAGCAACAGGCAGCATCTGAGTACTCGACGTACCTACAGCAATGTGTGTTGGGTACCCTAATTCCATGTAAGCGGGCACGAAGTATATTCCACCTCCAAAGCCGCACAGTCCCGTAGCAAACCCAGCTAAAAACATTAGGACAGCTAACTTAACACCGTGCTCGAGGACACCAGCAGTCTCTAAAGTAATTCTCTTAATTAAGGCCTTTCTAGCTCTAATAGTTTTATAGAGCACGTAGAAACCTATGGCTACGCAGGCAAAACCAAAGAACACCCTCAGAGGTAACGCAGGAATGTACTTAGCTACTACGTAAGCACTTATTGAGACACCGATCATAGCGCTCACAGCAGCAACTACAAACCCCCTAACATAGACGTGCCTCTCCTTTAAGTGCACAATAACTCCAGGTATGGTAGTTAGCGCTACCACAGCCTGATTAATACAGTAGGCTACCTTAATAGGAACACCAAAGAAGTAAATCAGCATAGGTATCCTGAGAAAGCACCCTCCAACACCTAACCAAGTCGCTAGCAAACCCGGAATAAGTGCTGTTAAGACTACATACAGCCACGTAAGAGGTGATGCAAGATCAACCACAGTCAGCACCAGTAGCTTTTTACGTGCATTAGCTTAAAAATGTAACCTTACTTAAGTAAATAAGTTACTAATTAAAAATGAATTAGTGCTTTTAAGTAACAAACTGTAACTTGTGATCACCGTAAATGAGCTTAGCAAGTTCAGCTAATCTCTCAGCATGCTTATCAGCATCCTTAAATGCTCTAGAGTTATTTAATACATCACCGTAGTCAAAACCTATTCCGATAACGCCTCTATCACCTATAATCATTCTGTGCTTAAGCCCCCAATTATGAATAGCTACTAGAGCTGAGTCAAGACCGTAGCCTCTCCCAACTACTACGCTGCCTAGTATCTTATTTCTTAACTTACCCCTCAAGCACCAGGTGCGGTCCATGAATACCTTAGTGAGTGCGGTTACATTATCAAAGTAGACGGGTGACGCAATAATTACTATGTGT
This sequence comes from uncultured Desulfurococcaceae archaeon, assembly GCA_964479035.1. Lineage (GTDB taxonomy): Archaea > Thermoproteota > Thermoprotei_A > Sulfolobales > NBVN01 > B83-G16. The sequence continues at coordinate 1,137 of CAYZJX010000104.1, read as the reverse complement.
GCCTGAAGTAAGTGAGGAATAATATATTCAGTCATGTCGTCTTTAATGCAGCAGTCACCTAATTCTAAGCACTTCCTACAGCTATAGCAGGGCTTTATCTCGTAGTCCCTAAGCCTCAGCTTCATACTCAGGATGCCGCAGCGTTCTAATTTACTTATTAAGTAATCAAGAAGTATCTCAGTATTGCTCTCCTTCCTGGGACTCCCTAAAACTCCCACTGCCCTAAGTCCATTAGTAGCTCCCTTCACAGACTTCATCATGAAGAACTCACCACACTTCTTAAGACCCTCCTAACTTCCGTCTCGCTGAGGGTGACCTCCTTAGGTACTGCCTTCATTAATTTCATAATGAAGCCCCCATACCTACTTAGTGACTCACCAAAACCTCTGTAGTTACTCGTGATGAACCAGTCATTACGTACGGGCATAACTTCATACAGTATCCTCCTCCAAGCCTCAAGCAGTAGCCTAGGTCTCCCCATGTAGTCAGCTGCGCACATGACCCGACCACCTATACGCGCTCTCAGAAAATCAAGCCACCTCACACCATCCACACTCCTACACACATGGTGATCTATAATCACATAATCAGCATAGCTAGCGAGCTTTGCTACATTAACTAATGCTTTCTCAGCTACCCGAGCCCTTAAGGCACCATGCAGCCTGTACAGCGGCGGCCCATCAGTAATTACTACCTTAGGCCTCCACAAGCGGACCTTCTTAATTACTTCATCAATAAGTAACTGAGTATCTGATAAGTGAACCACACTACTGGAGCTATAGCCCACCTTCACAGCCATAACTCTAGTCCTCCTACTTAAGCCGTGAGGGTACGGGCCGGAGAATTCAATTAACTCATCTGAGCTAGTGCTGCCTTCATTAACACATACTACCCTACCGCGAAAGCACTCACATAATTTCTCGAACCTTATCTTCTCATAGGCTATAGAGTTATCAATACTCTTAATCCATAGTAAAGCTTGATTATTTAGCTCTCCCACAATACTTAGTGAAAACTGAAATGGGTTGGCATTATGCAGAGGGATGTGGTCACCGTGCAAGTGCGTCACAACTATATCTGTAGCCTTAAGCCAATAGAAGGTGAGCAGCACCTTACTTAACTCAGAAAAAGCAGCCT
>CAYZJX010000103.1:0-4539 GCA_964479035.1 uncultured Desulfurococcaceae archaeon | reverse complement strand
CCTTTACTTTCTTGATTCTCTCTGTTCTTATTATAAAGGTAATTAATTTATAATAGTTGTAATATGATGAACTAATATTGTTTCAAGTATTACGTGTTACTGATTACTTTCACGGATCTCTGATGGTCAATCCGAAAAGTTTCTATAATGTTACTTGCAGTAGGTTCAATGAAGTCTAAGTTCGAAAATTTAGCTACTATACTTTAATGCTGGTAACTAGAGTATAGGTCGGGTTAGATGAATGAGCGAGCTTAAGGGTATAAGGAGTGCTGCATTAGCTGCAGTTGATTACCTTAGGAGGGAGCAGCGGGGGTCCGAGGTGGTTGGTAGGGGCGCATTCGGCGATATTACTAAGGTTTTTGATAAAGAAGCAGAGAACATAGTATTAAGTAGACTCCGCGATTACTTTAGTGATGAATTGATTGTAGTCAGCGAGGAGCGAGGTATTGTTAGGTTTGGAAGAGATGTTAAGTGGGTAGCAATAGTTGACCCTGTTGATGGCAGTACTAATTATGATGCAGGTATTCCGTGGGTTGCGGTATCTGTGGGTTTGGCACCCCTAAGAGAAGATGCTACTAGGGTATCAGATATTGTAGCGGCAGTTGTTGCTGAAGTTTTTAGAGATAGAATTTATGAGTACCACATAGATAAGGGCGTCTTAGTTGATGGATCTCCAGCTAAGAGGAGGGAGAAACCTAAGAGTATTTTATTGGGTTATTTCGAGGTGCCTGACGCGTACGATCCAGTACCTGAGTATTGGAGACTGAGAGGTGGTAGAGCAGCTCTTAGATCGCTCGGAAGTGCTGCGTTAGATATAGTCTACGTGGGTTTAGGCATGGCCGAGGGATTTATCGATGCCAGAGCTAAGTTAAGAAATGTGGATGTAGCTGCCGCACTTAGGATAGCCATTGCGTTAGGAGCTCAGGGCATAGCAAACGAAGGAATAGATGCTAAAGATATTAGAATCGATGACTTAAGCAAAGTTAAATTACTTGTAGTAGGCTATAATGAGAATTACCTTAAGCTACTGAGTAAAGCGTGTTTAATTAGGAGTACTTGATTTTGCCAGACTTAACTAGTCTCCTGTATGCCTCCTCAAAGTTCTCGTCGCCAACAAGCACGTACTTAAGGAAAACACCAGTTCTGCCGTGAGCATCCCTCTTAGTAAGCACCTTAATTCTCTCAAGTACAGTCTCTATAGAAATGCCTATAATTCTGGCCGTGAAATCCTCATATCCTATTACAGGAGCCTCCTTATGTCCGTACTCCGTTGGCACTATAAGAAGGAGAGATTTATTTACACCAGGCACCCTCTTACCCTCCCTGAGGTTAGTGATATCAAGTAAGCCGCCGAACTTATAGAATTCCCACTCACGCGGGCTTAAGTGCCCGAGAGGGAATGAAATAGTTTTGAGACCTTCCGGATCTAGTTCTATGTATGCCTTAGGAGTTGAAGCAGGTGTAGCCTGAATTATGTATTTACTGTAAACGTGCAGTTCGGACCCCTCAATACATGTAAGTACCAGGTAGGGCTGCACTGTGTAGGGTATGACTATGTCTATGTCACTACGTCTGCTTACGTCACCCCTAGTAATAGATCCATGAACTACTGGTGAGAGCCCGCACTTACTAAGAGCCAGCATTATCTTTAATGCCTTATTCCTAAGATCTCTTAGCAATCTCCACCTGCTGCTATTGTAAACTACTTCCTTAAACTCGGGAACCCTCACTACCTTATGCCTAGGCTGCTCGGGCATGAGTTACCACTTGCACAGAGCTATCTATGGCAGAAGCTTCTGCACTATGAATTACTACTATGAAATTACATAGTAGAAGTATAGATTAAGTTTTCTTCCTAAGTAGCGCGTAGAAGAATCCTATGGTATTGTGTTTGTGGGGCCAGGCCCTCATAGTTCCTGGAAGGAACCCCTCATCATATGCACCATTAAGGGGAATCAGCTCGGTTCTGTTCTCTTTATGCAGTAATTTTTCAATAACGTCTTCGTTTTCCTCACGGAGTAAAGAGCAGGTAGTGTATAGAATGTATCCACCTGGCTTAACTAGCTTTACAGCTGCCTTAAGGAGCTCGTACTGTAGTTGAGCAAACTTACCCACCTCTGATTCAATAATGCGCCATCTGAGTTCGGGATTCTTCATTATTGTGCCGTCAGATGTGCATGGAGCATCAACAAGAACTCTATCAGCAACCTCCTTACCGAGAATGCGTGGTGCTTCACGTGCATCCCTCATAAATATCTCGACTATGGACACTCCGGTCCTCTCTATGAGCTCCTTCATCCTCTCAATTCTTCTCTTGTTGGTATCGAATGCGTATATTTTTCCTTTGTTTTTCATTAGTTCAGCTATGTGTGTTGTTTTACCTCCAGGAGCAGCACATAAATCAACAACAACCTCACCAGGCCTAGGACCAAGAATTAATGAGGCGAGGGCTGCTGCTTCTTCCTGAATTATTATCTTACCTTCGAGGAAGAGCCTTGACTTGTCGAAATTGTACGGTCCCTCGAACTTAAGTATAGTAGGCACTATATCAGAAATAAAGACTTTCTTGCCTTCCCTAGCTAATTCACTAACTACCTCCTTTACCTCAGCCTTTAAGGTATTCACTCTAACGCTTATCAATGGCCTGGTGTTCAGAGCCTTAAATAGCTCTTCAGCCTCCTTATGGGTTAAGAGGTCAGTTATTTTTCTTATAAACCACTGAGGAAGTAGATACCTGTACATTAGTTTTTCTTCTTCGCTCCTCGGCTGCAGATTGTAGTTCCTTAATTTAAAGGTAGTATCCCAGAACCACATTCCAGCATATGGGTGAGCCCTCTTTGACAGCAACGCAGATACCTTCCGCTTAACCTTATATGGGTTATCATACCTAACCCTTCCCCTACTGAATACTTCTAATTCAATAAATACTCTGAGAGCTGCACGTAAGTAGGCATCTAAAAGAAGAGGAGAACTAACGCCAGTAACCTGAGTAATAATATTATCGAGGATTCCCTGCCTCAGCATTATTCTATAAAATATAGCTGTAAGTGGCGGGTCCTTCCTAGATCCAAGGATTCCGAATTTCTTAAAGACATCTCTCTTAGCCTGCTGACTAGGCTTTATTTCCTCAGCTCGCTTGACTGACTCAATAAGCACTATAACATCACGCCAAGTCAGCAGTACTGGCTGCTTCTTCACTTTATGCACCTTCTAGACTATGAATTAGCTATTAAGCTAATTTACATTGAGTACTAAAATAACCTTAATTTTGGATGTAGCACATCGAATTATTAGGTTAGGTAGTAGTTATGGGTAAGTGTAGGTTATGTGGTAAGGAAAGTATTACAGTAAGTAATGTGATTGGTGTTTGTGCTGACTGCCTACGCAGCAGAGAGGAGGCACTTAAAATTGCCTTAGAACCGCATGAGAGGTACCGGAGGAGCCTAGGACTGCCTGTGAGACCTCCTCGCTCAAGGAGTGGTATTAAGTGCGGCTTGTGCGTCAATGAGTGCGTAATAGGGGATGGTGAGCGCGGCTTCTGCGGGTACTGGAGGGTTAGAGGGGGAATTCTTGAACCAGTAGTTGGTAGAGGGAATGCAGCTGTTATCTGGTACTTGGACCCCCACCCAACGAACTGTGTTGCAGGGCACGTATGCCCAGCAAATACTCCTAGAGGATACCCATCATATACGCGCACTGAGGGTATAGAAAGGGGTTACCACAATCTTGCAGTATTCTTTGCTGCATGTTCGCTTGACTGTATATTTTGTCAGAATTGGGAGCATAAGAACATAATATCACATGAACCCATTAGAGGTAAGTATGTTAGAAGTACTGATGAGCTTGTTTCAGCAGCAATGAATCCTAAGGTCTCATGTATTTGCTACTTTGGAGGTGACCCAGGTCCGCATTCACCTTACGCTATTCAAGCTTCAAGAAAAATAGCTAAGTTAGCCAAGGAGAGGGGCATCATCAAAAGAATTTGCTGGGAAACGAACGGCTTGGAAAACACGTCGGTAATATCTGAGATGTGCATGCTGAGCCTAAGAACTGGAGGCATAGTTAAGATCGACTGGAAGGCGTGGACTCCGAGCATATATGAAGCATTAACAGGTGTCGATGGTCATGCTGCTGTGAAAAGATTAAAGAGAAATATTGAGCTTATAGCAAGGCACATGAATGAACGACCGGAACCACCGCTTCTCGTTGTGAGCACTCTTTTAGTTCCTGGGTATGTTGATGTGGAGGAGGTCGAGAACATAGCTGGTTTTCTAGCTGATGTTAATCCACGTATCCCGTATGTGCTATTGGCATTTCATCCGGATCACTTATTAACTGATCTACCACCAACAAGCAATAGTCATGCATTCAGTGCATTACAGGCAGCTAAGAAGGCTGGATTAAAAGAGATTTATGTAGGTAATATTTGGCTGCTTGGTAATTACTACTAATTCACGCCTCGGTGGAAGGTGCGGATGAAGAGAGGGAGAGGGGTTACCACGAAAGGGGGCAAGGACAATGATATGCTCCCGATGAACC
>CAYZJX010000102.1:1167-4567 GCA_964479035.1 uncultured Desulfurococcaceae archaeon | reverse complement strand
CACACTCCACGTAAGCCTCACACCCAGCTACCCTAGGAGCCCTAACATAGCGTGAGGGATTAAGCTTAAGCAAGTTCTTGCTTAATATAGCGTAATAAAATAGTGTTGGATCTGAAGTAATGTTTATTACGTAGTCTCTTGCACCACACCTAACTAAGTCATAGGTCCTACACCCAGAGTAGACCTTAATAGCTAAATTAGTCGCTCTACCCAACTTAACCCCCATCGGAGCCACATTTATCTCACTGCCTACTGAAAGTGATAGCAGGGCCTCACTGACAGTACCTCTGGAAAACCCCAATCGCTTAAGTTCAGCTACGTCAATCATGCAGATATCACCACGCAGAGCTAGCTACCAACATACTTAAGGTAGCAGAAGCTATTAACTACTTTAGGAATTGCGTGAGGGCTGCTGCCTTCATGATTCAGCCCGACTACGTGAGGTTGCGGTGGTGGATCCCTCGGTATTACTGGATAGCTTCATTAATGAGGTATGACGTACTTAGGGATAGAGAAGCAACTTATGTGCTCTCAGAACTCTTAAATTCTGTCAAGCCTCCCATAGCTCAGTTGCTTAAAATTATAGGCGGGAAAGTTGCAGTGGTTTTCGGTGCTGGTCCGACACTTGATGAGATGCTTGTCAGGCTCATTAATTCAGGCTGTATGGACTTAATTAAGGAGCGCTGCAGCTTAATTAGTGCTGATGGAGCTACTCAAGCGCTTTTAGAGCATGGTGTAGTACCTGATGTAGTGGTGACTGACTTAGATGGTAGTGTAGAATCTATTATTGAGTCGGGGCTTAAGGGGTCTGTGGTCGTTGTGCACGGTCATGGAGACAATGTCATGAGTTTATTAAAGTATGTTGAAGAGCTAAAAAAAGTAACACGTAAGTTAATTGGCACGACGCAGGTGGAGCCTAGGTACCCGGTATTGAATTTTGGGGGCTTTACTGACGGTGATAGAGCAGTATTTCTAGCTGAATACTTTACTGCTAGCAAGGTACTCATGGTGGGCATGGACTTTGGTGATGTAGTTGGTAGGAGGTCCAAGCCGTGGCTTAAGAGGGACGCTAGGGCTTCAGAAGATAAGCTCCTAAAACTAAAGATAGCTGAAGAACTTATATCATGGCTCATCAGGGAGCGAGGGGTGGAGGTGCTTTCAGTCAGTAATAGGGTCCCACAAGGAGTCAAGAAGATTGAAATATCAAAATTACGCAGGGTGTGCTCACTTTGAGCAGGGTCGTGTGGGCCATTACAGGGTCTGGGAGCTTCCTCAGAGAGCTGACTGAGCTATTTATTAAATTCAAGAACACATGTAGTGACTTAGAAATAGCTGTAGTGCTATCGCGTGCTGGCAAGGAGGTATCTAGAATATACGGAGTCTTAAGTAAGCTGCAGCAGGTAGCTTCCAGAACAAGATATGGTGGCTTCTACACTGATGACGGACCAGCAGCATGGCTTCCTATACTTGGGCGTGTTAGCTTAAGGAGATATGACTCAGTAATTGTTGCTCCAGCAACATCGAATACTGTAGCTAAGATTGTGCACGGTATAGCGGATACACTGATCACTGCACTAGTTAGTCAAGCTCTAAAGTCAGGTACTCCAATAGTTGTTCTTCCATCAGATTACGCTGAAGAGTCAGTAACTCAGCTACCCTGTAGGGTAGATGTCAATAATTGCACTAAGTGTTATGAATGTTTGAAGGTGGGCTTCTGCCCCTACAGAGCAATAATACTTAGCGGTGAGTACCCAGCAGTAGATTATAGTAGGTGCTGGGGTTGTAGTGAGTGTGTACTGAAGTGTCCTTCGGGCACTATCAAGTGCTGGGAGGAGGTCATTATTAGGTCAAGCAAGATAGACTTAGAAAATGTATTTAAGCTGAAGACGATTAAGGGTATTTACGTTGTATGTAATGTAGCTGAAGTAGCAGAACTACTGAGGAAATACATCATGAAACATTAGTTATTAGATGAAGTCTATTTGTGAAAAACTATGCAATTATGGCAATAAAGTAAATATTAGTTAATGATGATGTTAAAAATTCGACATGATACCTTATATGAAGTACTGTGATTCGCTATAGTAGATAAATATTGTGTTATCTTCACGAAAAAAATTTATATAACAACAAGTAGTAGTAGATGTCGGTGAAGTAATAGGTGACCCGGAGAGGGATTTCTAAAACCCTCGCCGCAGTTATAGCAATAATAATAGTTGTAATAGCTGTTGTGGGTGCTTACTACGCAACACTTCCGAAGGCGCCACCGACAACTACACCGACTTCACCTACTACGTCACCATCTCCTACTACGCCCTCACCTACAAGCCCGTCACCAACTACAACAGCAACAGCTCCTCCATCTCCTACTACGACCCCAACACCCACCAGTACCACACCTACTGCCACAACACCTCCTCCACCTGCTAAGGCATTCCACAAGAGAATGATATTCGTTATTAACGATGACCCCGTACCTAGAGTTAGCATGCTCCAGAGTGGTACGGCTGACTTCGGTGCTATACCTCTGGAGAACTTGAAGGATGTTGAGGGCTACAGAATGGGTGATTTCGAGATAATTCTGCAGACAGGATTGCTGACGCCACAGATAGTTTACATAGTACTGAACTGCTATAAGGAGCCCTTCAACAACTTATATGTAAGGCAGGCACTAGCCTACGCTGTACCATATGAGGTAATTATTCAGACAGTCTACGAGGGCTACCTAGCTCCACTACATGGTATGATACCTAAGGGCTTCCCAGGCTGGACTGACTACAATGTAATTAATTACACAGCCATACCATATGAGCAGCGGCTAGAAAAAGCTAAGGACCTAATAAAGAAGTCAGGTATAGATCCCACGAAGTACAGCTTTGAGATATGGTACAACGCAGGCAATACTCAGAGAGAGAAGGTAGCTACTCTGCTCTCACAGAGCTGGGGTCAGTTAGGCTTTAAGATATCTACTAGAGGTCTCGAGTGGCCAGTACTACTGAGTAAAATGGAAACTCTGGAGGAGTGGGATGTATACATAATTGGCTGGCTCCCAGACTTCCTAGACGCTGACAACTATGCAGGTCCGCACCTCTACGCATACACTAAGTTTAAGGAGCTCAAAGTATACCAGGTAGACACACCTGACGAAGTATCCAAGTACGTCAAGACAGCTAAGGTAATTGATACTAAGAACTACTACATAGTAGTTGGTGAGAAAGGTACTGGAGCAAAGGTGGATGTAAGTGGCAAGCCATTCATAGTGGTATCATATGTAGTTGATGAAGAGAAGACCAAGCCTATTGAGGAGTCAACACCTTGGATTGACATGAGCCCAGGCATTTTAAGAAATACTACTCTGGATGCATTAATTGTGGCTGCTAGATACGAGTCAAACCCAGTA
>CAYZJX010000102.1:0-1067 GCA_964479035.1 uncultured Desulfurococcaceae archaeon | reverse complement strand
ACTTTCGACCCAGCATTCAACTATGAGAGCTTCGGCTGGTGGATATTCACAAACATAGGTGATACATTAGTAACTTACTGGAGAGAAGAAACTAAGTTCCTGTCACCTGACTTAGCTGTTGCGTGGGCACACAACGAGGAGGGTACGGAGCTCTACTTCATCATTAGAGGCGGTGTCAAAGCGTACGACCCATGGCACAACAAGGCATATGATATCAGTGCCCTAGACGTGTTATTCAGCATTTGGAGAATTGCCAGACTAAATGGTGACCCATCATGGATGATTAGGGACTTCATTGATGTGAATGCATCTAAGGTTCTGAGTGAAGAGGAATTCAACAAATTATTAAGTGAGAAGCCGCTGCTAGCTGAGTATAAAGGTAAGAGCACTACTGTGAGCACACTTAAGGACCTACTGAACTTCTTCGGCTATAGCGGCCCAACAGCTGGCGTAGTCTACTTAAAGCTCTACGCACCATACGGGCCAATGCTCAGCATATTTGCTGACCCGTTCACAATGCCGGTACCAGCCAAGTACCTCTTCGACAATGTAGACGAGCTTAAGGGCAAGTATGAGGAGGCTATGAAGGCTGCTGAGTGGGGTAAGAACCCAGCTGCATGGGCTAAGTACATAGGTACTGGTGAGGAGGAGCCAACACATAGATACCTGCACAAGTACCCGATCGGCACCGGACCGTACTACGTGAAGGAGTACGTTGAGGGCAGCTACATAGTACTAGAGTACAACCCGTACTACTGGAACGCAACACTCTGGGAGGAGCTATACGGGTTTAAGCCATAATGAAGCACCAAAACAAATTAAAATAAAATATTTTATCCACACTACCTAATTTCCTTCTTGAGATCACTCAGTATAGGTGGAGTTAGGTATGGCTGAGCTTAAGAAGTTCATAGTACGTAGAATGCTAACCTTCATTCCAACATTAATAGGTATGACTCTCCTAGTATTCGTTATAGCTAATGTAATTCCCGCAAACCCGGCAAGGGCTTGGGCCGGAGGACAGAAGGCTAGTCCGGAAGTCGTTCAGAGAATTATTGAGGAGTACA
>CAYZJX010000101.1:0-4685 GCA_964479035.1 uncultured Desulfurococcaceae archaeon | reverse complement strand
ATTGAGGTGAGAATTCATGAAGGCTCCCTACCTAAGCTATACATCGATAGAGTAGGTGACTTGAGGAGTGCGGCATCATTAATTACTGAGACGATATTAAGTGACTTAAGGCACAAACTACTTAAATTAGTTGCTATTTCACCTGGCACCCTGGAAGTTGGGAATACACTGGCAGTTAAACAATACCTAATAGCACCACTGAGCCGTCTCAAGGAGGGTGGCACAGTAGCTTACCTAAAGAAGCCTGAAGACCTCAATTAACTACCCGATAAGGTAGTAAATAATTTCCCTGTATGGCACAGAAAGGATTGGTGCGAGTTTACTCTAGGTGAGCTCACCGAGCTGGCTTCTAAAACCCTTAAGATGATTGAAGAAGGAGTCGTAAGTAAGGACAAGTTAACTGTGCTGAGTAGATCTAAGAAGGGTGTTAGGCCAGCTATACCCAGGCTAGTGGGCAGGTTTGAGGTGATGGCTCTTCTTCAGGCTGCTAGGTACTACGCCCTCACTGGCGACTTAGAGAAAGCTAAGTCATTCGGACTAAATAGAGCAATATTTTACGCATGGGCAAAGCACTACGGCAGGGTTATTAAGCCATGGAGAGCTCAAGCAGGTGCTAAAGCACTTGGTAGGAGTAATGTTAAGATCACTAAGGTATTAGGTGAGGAAGTACCTGCTTCAGAGAGCGGGTGGTTCATTATAGGTGATAAAGAACAGTTACCTCAAGACTTTGATAGACAGGTAGTGGGTAAGGTCAGTTCTGTACTTCCATTTGAAGTTGCTTGGGACGTAACTCTACAGTACATTAAGAAGTTTCCTGAAAATATATTAAGGAATCATCAGAGGTTCTTTAAATTCGTTTATGAACCAGTTCGAGATGACTTCATAGAAAAAGTAGTATTTGCTAAGGATTTAAATTCTTTAGTGGCTAGGTCATTAGGGTACTTAATGCAGCAGAACAGAAGCAGGCAAAAGCCTAAGGTGAATAGTGAGGTAAAGCGTTCCCCGTCTACCGTGACTTTTCTTTATTTTAATTACTTTTAATCACGGTAGGCAGGTCATCACGCTTCCGCTCGGGGCCCCTCACTGCAGTAGCTCACCCCTAGTTGCCTAAGGACTCACCGCCCTACAGCTCTCGGAACCCCGAGGTCACCAACCAAGCCTATTAGTTTTCAAAACTTACATTCCTTACGAGACCATAAAGAGTATTTAGAAATAATTAAAAATCACTAAAAGTATCAACACACTAGAAACAGCCTCTGACGAGGGCTCTAACAGCCTTCATGAAGAAGGGAAAAGGAAAGTGTTAGTAAAGATAAAAAGTAATGTTATTAGCACGTTCTTACTCCTTCTTTTCTTCCTCTTTCTCTTTTTCCTTCTCCTGCTCTTCAAGCTTCTTTAATTCTTCCTCAAGTTCCTTCTCAATTTCTTCTATAGGCTTTGGTGGTGGTGTAGTTGCCAGAGTATATCCTACCCATCCTATGATACCGAAGATTGCTGCTATAGCTGCAGCACCAGTAATCTTAAGTACGAGCAGGTCTATACCTGCCGCAGGAGGAAAGAATACAAGCCATATGTACACAGCTATCACGATTACTGATACTACTAGTAAGCACGCGCCAATAGCTTGGTCCTTACTCATAGCATTAACCCTAAAACCATAGTGTAGCTTATATTAAAAAATTAATCTGAAATACTCACGTTATATATTTAAAAAATATATATTTACTATTATTACAGCCTAATATTAACTCTAACACAAGCTATAATGAGGGGTGTGATTGGGGAGGGATGACCTCAATATATTCTTTTATCCTAAGTCCATAGCAGTTGTTGGCGCTTCTAGAACACCTGGGAAAGTAGGTTATGAACTACTAAAGAATTTAAAGGAAAGATATACGGGAAAGATATACCCCATTAATCCTAAGGCAGACGAAATATTAGGGCTAAAGGCTTACCCAAGCATTAAGGATGTGCCTGATGAAGTTGACATGGCAGTAATTTCCGTTCCTGCTGCTCTAGTTCCTAAAGTAGCTGAGGAGTGTGGTGAGAAGGGTGTTAGGGGATTAATTGTTATTTCAGGAGGTTTTAGGGAGGTTGGTCATGAGGGTGCTGAGCTGGAGGATGAGTTAGTGAGGGTGGTTAAGAAGTATGGCATGAGGCTCATAGGTCCTAACTGTGTGGGCGTTTACGTACCTAAGACAGGCGTTAACACAGTGTTTCTGACACGTGAAAGACAGGGCTTTCCTGAGGACGGCTTCATAGCCTTCGTATCTCAGTCAGGTGCCTTCGGTGCGGCAGTACTTGATTGGGCAGCCATGAGAGGCATAGGAATGAGTAAGTTCGTCAGCTACGGAAATAAGGCAGACGTAGATGAGGATGATGTCCTTGAGTACCTTAGAGACGATGATGACACCAGAGTAATAACTATGTATGTTGAAGGGGTGTCGAATGGAAGGTCTTTCTTCAAGGCACTCAAAGAAACAACCCCTGTAAAGCCTGTCGTAGTCCTTAAGTCGGGAAGAACCGAAGCCGGTGCTAGGGCAGCATCTTCCCATACAGGTGCACTTGCTGGGCAGGACTTCATTTACACAGCAGTGTTCAGGCAGTCAGGAGCTGTAAGAACCTACGGTATGGAGGAGCTCTTCGATGTAGGTACGGCTATGGGCATGCAGCCGCCTGCTAGGGGTGATAGAGTAGCTGTGCTCACAGTAGGCGGCGGCTCAGGAGTTATGGCTACTGACGCCCTTAGTGACTTAGGGCTTAAGGTGCCTAAGCTTAGCGGGCCAACAATCGAGAAGTTACGGAAGATCCTCCTCCCCATAGCTTCACCATATAATCCGGTGGACGTTACTGGGTCAGCAAGAGATGAGCACTTGGTTGAGGCTGTTGAGGTACTCATGAGGTCTGGGGAGGTTGACGCCATAATGTGGCTGCCCTACTACATGGTGCCAGGTATTAGTGAGGAACTCAATAAGAAGTTTATTGAGAGGGTCAGGGAGGTCAATAAGGAGTTAAGCACGCCAATACCTATTGTAGGAGTCGCTACTGGCGGGACCTACACAGCAAGGTTTTCTAGGGAAGCTGAGGAGATGGGAATACCTATGTACCTATCGCCTGAGAGGGCGGCTAAGGTAATTAAGGCACTAGTTGACTACGGCAAGTGGCTGAAGTACGTAGGGACATTTGATGAGTACGTAGAGAAGTTTAGAAAGCTTATTGGGTACTAAAATCCCTCACAATACAGAAAGCTCGCTATAGCATACTGAAGACTCTTCTTATACCATAGATAGTTACTTTACTGCCTGCGCGTACTCCTGTAGCTCCAGGCGGTACCTCAATAAAGCCACTTGCTCTCACTAGCGGTGAAAGCATAAAGCTTACAGTCTTAATTATCTCTGCAGTAGGTACCTCACCTTCACGAATTAAGTTGACGAACCTCACCTTAAGGAAAGACTTGTACTTCCTACCATAAGCACCTAGATCTACGTCCTCATTAACTACAGCCGTAGCTATTGGTTTATGAGCTGTAAAGTCAGAGGCTCCACTAAGTCTCCTAATTAGTGGTAATAGTACATAGACTAAGGCAGTAAAAGCTGACTCAACAAAACCAGGTAATAGGACTACGGGCTTACCTCTAACTACGGCTAAGCTAGTTACCCTGCCTGGCACAGCCTTAATTCCCCTAAAGTAGGGACCGTCAATACCTATCGACTTAACAGCCTTCCATGAGTAGTCCTTCTGACCTATGGACGCCCCACCGACTGTAGCTACAGCATCATACTTACTCAGCCCTTCTCTTACTGCATTAGCTATTACTGTTGGATCATCCGGAAGTACTTCATGGACGTAACAGTCAGCATTATAAGCACTGACTACACCTTCAATGAATGCACTCGAGGACTCCCTTACTAGACCTTCAGCAAATTCACTACCGGTAGGTATAATTAGAATTCTGGGCTTTCTAAATACCTTAACTCTTTCGTAGCCTAAGTCAATAAGTAGCTTGGCGTCCTGAGGTCTCAGCTCATGACCTTTCTTAAGTACTAATTCACCAGCCCTGAAGTCAACCCCACGTGGAATGACTTCTGAGCCGCTGGAGGGCTTAAAGAAAATAACTACGTACTTCCCTTCTACTCTCGTGGCTTCAATAGGTATTACAGCATTAGCTCCGTCAGGAACAGGCTCACCAGTCCTAACGAAAACAGCTGTGCCGTTCTTAACAGCCTCATACGTAATTCTTAATTTTGCAGGTATGTCACGGATGTCCTCTACCCTAACAGCAAAGCCGTCGACATGAGATATGTTGTGCTCGGGAACGTCCTTGCTAGCATTAATGTCATCAGCTAAGATCCTCCCCGCACAGTCCCTAACATTAACCACCTCCGTGCCCAAAGGATGAATACTATCTACAATTAACTGGTGGGCAGTCCCTAAGTCTACATACTTAAATAAGTCGTAATCATACATGCTCCTCACCTTCTACATACTATCATAGGTGGAGTAAATAACCTTAGTAGATCGCCTAATGCCGCAGTGAAACTACTGCTTAATAGGTATTACACCAAATGTCCCGTCTTTAAAAATAAGGACCTTAATGGGCCTCTCTACTCTAGTCCCTCTAATGCAGTCTCCTGCACTATACCTTATTTCATCGTAGAGTCTAGTGAAGTTAGCTCTGAGCTTAA
>CAYZJX010000100.1:0-4861 GCA_964479035.1 uncultured Desulfurococcaceae archaeon | reverse complement strand
CTGGATCCAAATCATGTAATCCCTCACATTACGTCAAGAATAGTAGGCGATCATAACCTATGTAGCTAACATAGAGAACTAACTCAAGCAGTACCCCTTAATTGCACCTCAGCACCACTTACTACTTACATACATACATGTCTAGCTATTAGTGCACCCCACTCCGTAGGGTAGAGCCCTCCTCTCCGCCCTCTACGGACTACTAGCCCTGCCTTAACTAGCTCGGAGACTACGTTTTTAACGGTCTTAACCTTCCTCCCTATCTTCTCAGCTACTTCCTCATCAGTAATACCTGGTGAGGCAGTGACCTCCTTAAGAATTCTGAGTTCCGCCTCCGTTGGCAGCCTTCTTAAGGAAGCAACAACATCCTTAGGTATGGTTACCTCAGGTACATCACCACCCTCAGGGTATATGTATATTGTAGCTGACTTCCCTGACAGCACGAGGGCTACTAGAGTGAAGACTATTAAGTACCTCATCCCGCCTGAAAGACCTAAGACTAACTCGTCAGCACCCTCAAACACATTGAGTATGGACTCAACACCTGAAGCCAGCTCAGGAGGAACCTCAACAATCTCCGGATCACCAATACCCACCCTCATAGCGAATGCCCTAAGCCCCTCGTAAGCCCTCCTAACAGCAGGAACCACAGGCTTAGCAGTCAGAACAATAACTCTATCATCACTGGCAGCACCAGATGAAGTGAGCAACCTTATAGCGTGGTCTTCATGAAACCCTAAGGTAATTACGAAGACCCTCAAGACACATCAATATATACTGTCCCCTAACCTAAAAATAAGTAACCCTGACCTGCAGGGCTCCCCTACTCCTCCCTTATGAAGACTACCTCACTACCTACCCAAGCTCTTAGTTCTGCTGTAATCGGTTTAAATTCGCTCTCTAACCTGTAAAATAATGCAGGAATACCGTACTTCCTAGCTAGTGCTAGTGTGTGGCAGTCAGCTAGACTAACTGCGAACCTGCACTTGCAGTCGGCTACGTACCTCCATAAGTCATCTGAACTTACGATTTCGAAGTAGTTAGAGTCCACTATCAGCTTCACTCTCTCCTCAGCCTCACCCATACCTAAGAGCCTGCACAGCACATAGAGTAGCTCAGCTAGGTTAAGTACTGTAACATAGGGCCTGACGTTCCCACTCAATACTTGCTCAGTCAACTCCCTACCAGTGCTAGTAGCTAGCGCTACCTCAACTAGAACACTCGTGTCTAGAGCCATATCTCCTCTTAAAAACTCCCTCCTCAAGTCTTGCCTCCTCCTTCAGTAGCTCGTGAGCTTCCCTCACTACTTCTTCAGGTACGCTCATTCTCATGAGCTTCCTCAAGTACTCTGGATTACGGATCCTTACCCTATCTATTAAGATCCTTATGACTTCATCGTAATCCAGTCGCCTCCCCAACTCACTCTCTAACTTAATCAGTACCTTAGTTAGTAGGTCTTTAGTTTTCTTAGACACCTTAATGGTGGTGGACAAAATATACTCCCTATACTCAGTATATACTATGACCTAAATAAGCATTGCCTGCGGGCGAGCCCGCACTTACTTGGGGCCACGGCAAGTCAGGAGCGAACTAATGGACCGCCTCTGAATAGGCAGTATCTCCTGTACCAGCAGTACCCGCAGTGCTCACCCTCATGAGGAGGCGGTTGCTTAAGGCACGTCTTGACTTCCCTAATCTTTCTCACTATTTCAGCAGCTCTCCTGAGTAAGTGATCATTAATTATGTACTCAACCACCTCATCACCCAGTACTAGGTGCGCTTTCCTGACAGGCCCCATGACACTATTGACTAGGTACGCGTAGAAGATTAATTGATTAGTGAAGTGCTGGTACCTCATCCGCTTAAATGCTTTAACCTCAACTACAGCGTACCACCTACTCCCTGCTAAGATATCTATAGTACCTGAGAGGCCTCTGACGTGGTCCACGACCCTGACCTCAAACCTCCAGGGCTTAGGCAGGTTCAGCCTCTTGGCCACCTCCTCCTTGACCTTCCTGCCGACCTCGAGACCTAAGGTCATACTGAATGTCGGGGGCTCCTCAACGCCGTAGTTAGCTCTAACCCAGGGAATCACTGGGCAGTACGTGTACTGCCTGACGTCCCAGCCAGTAACGTACCAGACGTCCCTTTCAGGCCTAAACAACCAGGCTCACCCCTGAGGATCTCCTGGCGAAGTACGGGGTTCCAACTACTTTAGACCTCCTCCAGTACCCATCATCAACTAGCACTATGTGCACTACATCCCTGTCAGGCCTCACGTAGTAGTGAGCGACTCTCTCAATATCCTTAACTAATTGGTGGTTACCCCTACCAACAAACACGGATCTCTGAACTCTTGTCAGCCCGAGCCTCTGGAGGTGATTAGCAAGTGACTCCCTAGCCCTATCACTGCTTATGTCATACATTACAACAACCTTCATAAGTCACCACCTGAATACTAGTGGCTTAATAGGTGAGTTACCTCTCAGGTAGGATGCTAGAGCAGCTGAGAACGCAGTAATCCAAGACCTCAGCTCCCTCACAGCACTACCTGCCTTGAACTTACTGCTCAAGGCCGTCAGCACGGTCCTAGCTACCTCAACCCTAGATTCGTGGGTAAGTAGCCCACCCTCAGTGCCCGCCCTCCACCCTGATCTGAGGAGCTTGAGTATAGGGTAATCGACAGCTGCAGACCTGAAGACCTCCACAACATCAAACACAAGCACTGGCTTGCCTGACCTGTCAGTATGGAGAAAGCCAGCGTAGGGATCTAGTCCTACTAGAGCTACCGCCCTCCAGCACTCTGGGTACAAGATCCCGTACCCATAATTAAGTAACTTATTAACTACATCACAGCCCTTCTGGTCCCTGCCCTCAAACCCTAAGTCCTCAGACAGGAGGTTAGCATACGCACCCCAATAAACCCTAGCTGCAGCAGCCTCCAACTCCATAACCTCCCTCCTAACAACCCTCACATCATGACCTTCAACCTCAAGAACCTCAGTAGCGTACTTCTTGAGGACATCAATATCCTCTGACAATCCCCTTAAGCCGTAGGCTCTAGAAGCCCTCTTAATTGCTCCAGCCTGATTAAGTATCTTAGAAACAGCAATTACCTTAACCACCTCAACCCCTCTCCCATCAGTAAAAGCTTCGTACTGACCCCTTCTGGCATCCACCGTCCTAGTTACGTAAGGGTGACTGAGGATGGCTGCTGGAAAGCCCCTAGAGTCAAGCACAACTAATTCAATACCAGCATCCACCATAGCCCGAATAGCTCTAGTAGTAATCGATATGCCCGAGGTCATTAGGATAATTCTGTCCGCATCAGTAAGTGAGTAAGTTGATGAACTATCCCTGTTCTTAACTACTAGAGTACCCTTCCTGTAGGAGAGCTTAACCCCGTATCCTTTAATTATTAGTGACCTCATGCCTTACCACCACCGGCACAGTACTGCCTATAGGGGCAGGTTTGAGGACAGCTAAGAGCTTTAGGAGGTTCACGCTCACTCAGCAACATGTCTACGACCTCGTCTCTAGAGTCTATGAAGTCCCTTCTAAGGTCTGAGTCAATGTACACTGCCCTGACACTTACTTTAGATAATCCATTAGGTGTTATGTACACTATAAAGCCGTAGTCAATAGGTACCTCAAGATTTGCCTCAAGAGCGAGTGCGTAGGCAGCGAGAGCAAGATCGTGGTTCTCGAACCTCCTGCCGACCTTGAAGTCAATTACTAAGTTTCCTGATACTAAGGCATCTACCCTAAGATTAGGTGAGAGCCCTATAGGCGAGCCATCAACTCTGACCTCACTGAGCCACCCAAGGAAAGGCTGACCCCCCTGACCGTGAGCCGACCAGACGTAGTCACACATGAGGGTAAAGTACGTTATGTACGCTACATCCCTCAGCACATTAAACCACCCCCTACTTTTGAAACGCTCAAGAATACCACTAACTACCCCTGAATCACACTCCCACAAGTTACCGAGCACTGCGTAAGTCCTCACAGCGTTAGCAACATTATATATAACCTCATGAACATCACTTCCTAACCTTAAGGCACTTACCTCCTGAGGCCTAACTCTTCGAACTCTTCTAAGCCAGACATCCCTCCTAGTAGGGCAGTATGAAGCGACATCATAAACACTAAGCCCTAAAGAAGCCCTAGGTCTGACCGGAGGTTTATCCCAGCACCAACCCCTCAACTCCTCAGAAATAGGATAAGAACTAGAAATAGAGTGGAGACGCCTCAACAACTTCCCAAACACAAACGAAGGAACAACCACAGCAGACCACCGAGAAAAACAAGATTAAAAAATTAACAAGCAACACCAACAACAAAACAGAAGTCCTCCCGAAAAATACCGGGAAAATAAGGAAAACCGCCAAAACGTACCCTAAAAGAAATCCCGGGTTTACCCAGGAAAATTAATACATCTTAAAAACATAACTTCATCATTCTCTAAATAAACATGCTTAAGGACTTACTTATACTTTTTAAATAAAAATCCCGGAAAAACCCGGGAATTTTGTATATACACAATGACCATCACTATGATCATGAACTAACCAATAACATACTCCCACAAATAAGCCACAAAACATAAATATTGTAACAAAATAACTACTCATGAGAATCTTTCATAGAGCAATGAAAAATCATAACTCAGAATCTATATAATAGAATTGAAAGGTGGTCCTCCAGGTACTGGTGCCTCGCCCTAGGCACGGGAATCTATATAATAGAATTGAAAGATAGAGACGTACAAGAAGCTGCGCAGGCTCTCGGGCATGAATCTATATAATAGAATTGAAAGCAGTCTTCGATAGGCTGGCTCCCCCAGCCGTTGAGACCAGAA
>CAYZJX010000099.1:0-4881 GCA_964479035.1 uncultured Desulfurococcaceae archaeon | reverse complement strand
AGAAATAATGCACAAAGCTAACGATAGGCTGGAAGTGAAGGTACTTGAGTTCATTGACTTACTAAGGGAGTACACGGGTGTGAGCACTAGTAGCTTAGGTATAGATGGTTCTATATTGCCCAGCATACATAATCCTGAAATTTCTGACATAGATATGCTGGTATATGGTTGTAAGGAATCTATTGAAGTAGTTGAAGGACTAACAGCACATATGGAGAGGTGTATTGATGCAGTACTTCGGAGAAGACTTGAAAGGCAGTCAAGAATTTATGGTTTACCTTTAAGCATCCTACGTGAAATACAGCCTCCGCATAGATATATACGCATTAATGGTACTGAGGTAAATATTTCGTTTATTAATAATGTGGTGCTAGAAAGGTATGGCTCTAGAATTTACATACCGATTGCCCAGGTAGAGGCAAAGTTAATATTAAGGCATAGTGAGTGTACTGCACTCTTCTACCCGTCTATGGCCACAGTGGATAAAATTATTGATGTAAGAATTACAGGCAGCAACAGAACTGTTGAGCGTAACTTGATTAAATATATTGTAAGTTACGAAGGCTTGTTTTCATACTTAATGTACTTAGGTGATGAAGTAGTAGTTAAAGGTGTACTAGAGGAAGTCTTGCCAGAAGGATATTATATAATTCTTGTTGGTGCTTACGAAAATCCTGGATATATTATACCTGCCTCGAAGAAGCTGTTTCGCTCTTCTTAAGCATCGGAAAGAGTATTACTTCCTTTATTGATGTTGTGCCAGTAAATATCAGCACTAGCCTATCTATGCCCACACCGAGCCCTCCTGTTGGTGGCATACCATATTCTAGCGCCTCAACGAAGTCCCAGTCGTAGGGATGAGCCTCTAAGTCACCTGCCTTACGGCGTTCCTCTTCTCTCCTGAAATATTCTTCCTGAAGTACGGGGTCATTTAATTCAGTATAGGCATTAGCTAATTCAATGCCAGCAATATAGAGCTCAAATCTCTCAGCATACTTAGGGTCGCTTCTATGGGGCTTGGTTAGTGGCGATGAAGATGTTGGGAAGTCAATAACGAATGTAGGCTGTATTAAATGCTCTCTCCCAACAAGCCTATCAAATAATTTAACTATAGCTCTCCCTCGGTCATAGCCACCACTTAATGTTATTTTATGCTGTCTCAATAACTCCTTAATGTCGTCATCACTCATTTCCTCTATATTAACTCCAGCAAATTCCCTTAATCCATCTATTAGTCTCACACGCCTATATGGAGGACTTAAGTATATCCTTACTTTCTCTCCATTAATAGGGTATTCTATCTCCGTTGTCCCCAAGACCCTTATAGCTACAGTGCTAATTAGGTCTTCAGTCAACCTCATTATGCTATTGTAATCCGCATATGCCTCATAAGATTCCATCATGGTGAATTCAGGATTGTGCAGTACATCTATGTCCTCGTTCCTGAAGTTCTTTCCTATTTCAAACACTTTATTAAATCCAGCAACTATTAGTCTCTTTAAGTATAGCTCTAGACTAATTCTTAAGTACCAATCCTCATCTATAGCCCATATGTGGGTCTTAAATGGCCTAGCAGCAGCACCACCGTAAACTGGTTGTAGTACAGGTGTTTCAACCTCAATGTACCCTCTTTTCCACATAAACTTCCTTATTTCCTGAATAGTCCTAAACCTTATTTCAAAAATTCTCCTGGCATCAGGAGTCATCATTAAATCCAAGTAGCGCTTTCTGTACCTTACTTCAGGATCAAGTAATCTATGACCCCACTTAACTGGCGGTGACCTCAATGCCTTAGCTAATAGCTGGTAGTCTCTTATGTTTAGCGTTAGCTCACCTCTCTTGGTATAGAATAACTCACCAAATGCATTTATAAAATCCCCCAAGTCAATATACTTCATGAACCACTCAAATTTCTCGTCATCTACTATACCCTTATTCAGCATACACTGTATTTTGTGTCCGTCATCTACTACATCAATGAATACCAACTTTCCGTGCCTCCTAATAGAAACCACTCTGCCAGCAATAGCTGTGAAAGACCCAACCGGTGGATCGGAAGTAATATCTTTAATAGGTGTGGGTACATACTTAGGTATGTGTGGATATGGATTAACACCTGACTTTATGAGCTCCTCCCTTATAGCCCTGCGCTGACTTACTTCAATATTGGACATAATTCTTCACCAAACTCCAAGTATGGAGTAAGCTAACCTTTAAAAATACCCCTACAGTTATGTAATTACTTGAACTTAATTATGTAGTGTAAAAATTCTTTTTGTGCATTGGTTGTGCAATTTATTGGGCACATATACCGCTATTACTTATAAACTACTATTTGAACTCTTCCTCGTTTAATACTAACCCTCACTTTACTTGGATCTATTCTTATAGGTAGCTCAATAACCTCTCTGTATTCGTGGAACTTAATTTCACTACCTCTGCTGCTCCAATTAGATAGCCTTAGTCCCTCCTTCAACTTAGCCTTAATCATTATTAAATTACCCTTAAACCTAACATCAATGCTCCCCTCATCAGCTTTCGGGAGGTCAAGATATATAATATAGGCATTGCCAACGTCCTTAACTGTGTACAGCGGCCTCAAATACCCTTCGTGAGACCATGAAGGCATGAGCATCCTGTCAATAGACCTTATCTCATTTCTTATGTCTTCTAGAGCCTTTCTAAATTCCTCCTCAACATATTCTCTAATACTTCTCTCAATCTCTTTTATTCTCCTCCAGAGCCTCTCAAACTCGTCCTCTATCGACACTGCCGTCACCTCTACTTCATATATGTAATGGAGGTGTGTACTCGTACTCTTTCCTCATTTGCGCTAAGTTACGCACTACATTCTTCATGGTATCCCTGGCTCTAATTCTAATGACCTCAGCCTGCTCAAGAAGATCCTTTACATCTATTGACTTACCTATGATCCTAGAGAATACCTTAATGTTCTTGGCTGAAGCCTCAGGATCAGGGAACTCTAAGAATGACTCTGTGAGCAGCATTATTGAATCAAGCCTTAACTTTATGGACTCCTTAAGTAAGAGCGCGTAAGGCCCAACTAAGTAACCATTCTCAAACGGAATAGCTTCCACATCTTTAAGTAATTCAGAAGCCTTAGGTGAGGTAGTTATATAGTATGTCCTCAGCTTCTCTACCTCAAATCTATTCTGTATAGGTATACCAGACATTAAAACTATGTATTCAACACCTTTCCTCTCAATGTAATTCAACAGCACCCTAGATAGTTGAACCATGCCTGCCTGCGGCAACATAAACTCGCTGTAAACCAGCAGAAGATCATCCTTAGCGAATATACGGACTGGCAGCTTAATCTCCTTATTACTAACCACTATGACAGGCGGCAGGAAACTGTAGGAATCTATACCTCCCACCTCCTCAAGCTCTAATGACTTAACTATGTGCCAAGCGCCAATAACCCCTACCAACCCAGCATCTGGTAGAGCGATAATCGCGTATGCTGGCTTCTGCAGCCTGAAGGGCTTGTATTCAATAAATCTAAAGTCACCTAAGAACTCCTCTCTATAGACCTCCACGTACATCCCCCACGTAATTAAATTACTTAATAAAGATATTAATCTAATAATACACAAAGTAAGAAGAATTAATATGAGAGCAATTACTTTCCTGGACTACGCAAAAACTCTCTTATTCTTCTAACTTCCTCAGACCTACCTACTTTCTCACGTATGGGTGCTATAATCTTGATTAAGTACTCAGCAACAGCATTCTTAATATCTAAGGGATGTAACTTGCCTTCAACATAAAGCTTCTCTAACTCACCGTAGCTCCAAACAGTTACTGACCCACCATACTTTGCTGGTCTCTCAATAATGAATTCCTTCTCACCGCCTCTGAATACTATGTGCTTAGCAATACTTAGAATGGGGTTATCCTCTACCTCACGGGGCGGGCAGTAAGCTTTCCTGACTTTACTTCTTATCTCCTCATCACTATCGGTAATGAATATAGCTGTCTCAGGCTTCGACTTACTCATCTTGACCTGAGCTAGGCGTTCGTCCTTAGCAACAGCACCTACATCCATTCGCCCAGGGCCCAGTAATGATGGTATTAAGGGTGTGTGTACTGCAACAACTTTCCTTTTCCCTATCTTCTCAGCTACATCCCTAGCCAGCATGTGGGCTTTCCTCTGGTCAAGCCCCCCAAGAGCTAGATCTAAATCAAGCTCAAATATATCTGTAACCTGCATTAACGGGTAAATAAGCTTGGAGAAATCTGTTTCAGCCTCCTCAGCTGTCCTACCCATTATGGTTAAAGCTCTCTTAACCCTCGCCAGCGACACCTCCTTAGCACACCTCAGTAAGGTGCCCCAGTACTTCGCGTGATCCACTAGCTCTTCAGCATACACTAACTTAAACCTCCCCTCCAGACTCAGTGAATTCAGTACGTCCACAACGTGCTTTGCCGCCGCCTTAATCAACTCCATGTCCCCACCGAACTTATCGTTAATCCATGCGTGCCATGTAGCAGCCAGTAAGTACATATCAAAGCCTACATCAACTAAGTCCTTGAACTTGAAGGCCCACACTAACCAGCCGACGTGGAATATGCCGCTGGGCTCAAAACCTAAGTAGCCCTTACCACACCCTGTTTCAATAAGCTTTCTGAGCTCCTCAACAGTAATTACTTCCTCAGTATTCCTTAACACAGTACTGACTTTCTCCTCAACATCCATTTCTGAAGGCCTCCTAGGTACTTAATTAGCGCTAGTACCTAAATAACTTAACCCGCAGTAAGAAGCGATTAATGCCGGCAACAATATCTACCGGTACAGAAACACTTTTTACCTGCCACCTCACTTAACTAGTGCTCGAGGTGTAGGTGATGTATCGGGGA
>CAYZJX010000098.1:0-4896 GCA_964479035.1 uncultured Desulfurococcaceae archaeon | reverse complement strand
GATGTAGAGCATGGCAAAGAAATATTTAAGAAAGCAATAGAGTTAGGCGCTAAGCCAGCTGGACTCATTGCTAGAGACTCTCTACGTTTAGAAATGGGTTACTTACTAGCTGGCGTAGATATGAATGAAAATACTAATCCTATAGAAGCACGTTACTGGCTGGCTCTCTCATTAAATAAGAGGGAGTGTATTGGCTGTGACAAGGTAAGGGAAATTTATGAAAGAGGCGTTAGTAAAATGCGAATTGGATTAAGGTTAAAGAAAGGTCTGAGAGTTATTCCCAGACATGGGTGTAAGATTAAGACTTTTGGTGAAGAAATAGGTCAAGTAACTAGCGGTGCTTTCTCGCCAATATTAAATAGGTCTATTGCTATGGGGTACATAAGAACATCACACTTGTACTTAGGCAGCAAGTTAACAGTTGAAATTAGAGGGCGTGACTATGAAGCTAAAATAGTTGATTTTCCATTCATATAATATTAATTAGGGTGTCCGACATGAGTCAAGATATAAAAGTAAAAACAAAAATAGGTGAGTACTTAGTTAAAGCAGGACTTCTGTATACGGAAACCGATGAATGGATAAGAGTAAAAGACAACGTAATAACTATAGGAATAACAGATTACGCACAGAAGAAGCTCAGGTACATAGTTAATGTTGAGCTAACTGAGCCTGGAACTGAGGTAAGGGCTGGTGAATCAATAGCTGTGCTTGAATCTGTTAAAACAATAGCAGATGTATACAGTCCTGTTGACGGTAAATTAATTGAAGTAAATGAAAGCCTTCGTGATAACCCCGACTTAATAAATAAGGATCCTTACGGAGAAGGTTGGATAGCGAAAATCGAGATCACTAACTCATTACCGAAGGATAAGCTACTGAGCCCGGAAGCCTATGCTGAGCACATAAGGAGTAAAGAAGAATAGAGTAAATTAACAATAATTAATGTAGTAATGAATTTTAATCCAAGTAATTGTTTTTTAATTAAAAGTTACGGCCACTAACTACTATATTCAAGTAATATGATTTGATAGGTTGGCCTTACCTCAGTTAAGGTAATGATATATACGTGTTTGTACATTTAAAATTTAGAGGGTAGTGACTTCATGATACTGCGTCTGCCACCTAAGATAAAGGTGCTTGAAGCTGCAGCAGCTATAGCTGACGGAAGAATTAATGTCATAAGTGATAACAAGGCAGAAGTTATTTCCTCCGATGGATCACGACGGTATGTTGTTTATATTGACTTAAAATCCGGTGAAGCCTGCAGTACTGATAATGGCACTACATATAGGAATTATGTAGGATACCCCATAATTTCATTTCTAATGCTTAAGGGGGTGCTGCCTTACGATGAGCGTATCGCTAAGGCACTTTCTGGTATTAATTGGCGGAGGCTCAATGAAAAATACAAAAAATACAGCATCGTTGAACAGGAAGTAAAAAGAATAGCGTTATTAAGGGGTATTTCATCAAGTGAGATCGATGAATTCAAAGAGTGGGTCTATAGTGAATTAAAAAGACTTAAAATTCTGTATGTTCCCAATAAATGTACAACTTAAATACCTCGGCCACGCAATATAGTCTATCTTAGAGGCTGAAAATATGAAGACCGTGAGGATTAAGGGAGGGTATAAAGTCGTCATGGAGCTTTATACACCTTACAGAATAAAAATATATGAGTATAATTCAAAAATAAGAGAAAGCGGTTATTATCTTAAACCCATTCATGTCGTACATAAGGAGGTAGGTAATAAACGATTGAAATACGTCTATTTTGGCAGATACTGGTACAGAGTAATTAGGAATCAAGGTAGAAAATTAAGGTGGGTTTACGTAGGTAAAGAGAAGCCGGACCCCCACTTACCTGATCCTCCGTTGACACCGTTTGAAGGAATAGGTATAGCTGTAGATAATAGTGATATAATAGTTAGTGAGAACGTATTTAGAGCTCTAAATGAAATAGCAAGGAGAACTATTAAGAAGGACCTTCATGAACTGCTGGCGGATCAGAGCAAATAATTGTAGTGACAGAATAATATCTATTTAGTCCAGACGTCTGACTAATGTTAAAAGAGTTCTTACTAAAAATGACATGTTAATTGCTTATTAGACTATTTGCCCACGTATAAGAAATGGAGTAACTTTGAGATATAGTGCTGAAAGATTGACTGTGTATGTCAGGTATCCTTACTTAGCCAACCTACACGACTACACAAAAGACTTTTTTGGAGTTAGCGTTAGCGTTACTGCACTAGCTGATATCCCAAGTTACACTGAGAAAGCTGTTCAGCGAATAGATACGTATCTACACAATCGTAGGTACACCCCATCGGCAAAAGAAGATGAGGAAGTATTTTCTTTTTACCTGTCATTAACTCTTGCAGCACTAGCTGATTCTTGGGCTTTAGGTAAGTTTGTTGATTATGAAGCTAAGCGCTCCAGAAACTTCTTCCTGTCTGAGCAAGATGAATTGCTGGAAGTACTTGCGAGAAGATTAAATCTACAGCTTGAGTACTTAGGTTCCGAAACCAATAGATGTGGCTATGGAATAATCGTGGGCGAGGACCCCAAGACAGGTAAAACTATTGTCGAGTGCTATCAGTTCAGGGTACCCATAACTCATTATTTAATAACTGCTGAAAAACTACTTACAGAACCCAAGTGGAAGCTAGTTAATAGAATAGTCAAGGAAGGATACGTATACCTCAATAAACGCGATGCTACAAGATTACTGGAGGAAGCTGTCAAGAGATATATACTAGAGAAGGTCGTTAAAACAATAAGTATAGCCGCTGAAGATAGAGCAAAGCTACAGCCTTTAATAGATAAAGTATTAGAGATAGTTAAGGATGTGCATGGGTACGTACATCATAAAGAAAAGGCTGAATTACCTGGCGGAATAGTTGAGGCTGTCTTATTCCCTCCATGCATTAAGGTTATTTATGATGCTATTCTTAGAGGAGAGCACTTATCACATCATCAGCGATTTGCTTTGGCTACATTCTTATTGAATATAGGTGCAGATATCGAGAAAATTCTTGAAGTATTTAAGCACAGCCCTGACTTCGATGAGAAGGTAGCTAAATACCAAATAGAGCACCTAGCAGGCATGAGAGGTAGTAGAAAGAAGTATAAGGTGTATAGCTGTGAAAAAATGCGTACTTTAGGCTTATGTATTAGTGAGTGTGGAACTAAGTCACCGCTACAGTACTACAGGAGAATGCTCAGAGATTTTCTAAGTAAAAAGAAATCTTCTCATAACCAGGAGTCTCAGAACCTTCAGGAACACTAAAGCGGAGCACATTATTACCTATTACCTCGTAATCAAAACCCACGTTAGCCTCAATTATTCTTGAGCCTTGAGGAAAGACCCAGGTTACAGAGTAGTCATACTCAGCTATATCAGGTTCGTACCTGTCCTCATAAGTGTTAATACCTGGCTTAAACCCTCCCTTAAATACTATTAGAAACTCTATGTAAGGTCTTTCTGCAGAACCACTCAGACCTATCCAAGTAGATGTAACTTTAGGATATACTCTGACGCCATTAATTAATACTTCCTCACTGTCTAAGAACCTCTGCATATTACTCGATACTACTTGTAATTCTCTCTCTAGTTCTTTAGAATCCCTAATTATTTGCGCGTACTTCTTGCTCGGATCAACATAGTTAAATATTATGTGTTGAACTATGGTTCCGTCTTTGCATACATTGAAGAATCCGTGCGCATACACTGGAATCATATAGGAATTACCTTACGGTCCTCCTTAATAACACGCAGTACTACTGCTGTTGATGTCTGTTGTACACCATCTATACTACCTATTTTATCTAAGAGGTCAGATAGCTCTATGTGATCTTTAGCTAATACTTCTAGTGCGAATGTCCACTCACCTGTTATGTCGTAGATTACCTTAATTTGCGGGAGTTTAGAGAGTTCTTCAATAACCCTATTGTACTTTTTGACATCAACAGTTAAGAAAATCAGCGACCTCAACTTGTATCCTAGGATTTCCGAATTTACTTCTGCAATAATTCTCTTTATTATTCCTTTCTCTTTAAGTCTCTTGACCCTCATATATACTGTTGAGGGGCTTATACCTAACATTCTTCCTAACTCAGCGTATGTCAGGTCAGCATTCTCTTGTAATATCTTTAATAATTCCTTGTCAACTCTGTCAAGTTCTAAACTCAATTAACCCCCCAATAAAGATATGGGGAATTTACAATAAAAATATTTCTATTTAGGCCTTTGGAGCCAGTAGATAATTAACGCTTCCTCCATCAACAAGATTAAATGATAGTCTAAGGGGTAAGTCATTACCAAATTTAATTTCTAGATTTTCTGCTATACCAGTTAGATTTAGTATCTTAGCAATGTAGTCTTCATCGTAAACGCACCTAGTGGGCTCGCTGACCTCCATTTCAAGTATTGACCCACCCATTTTCGATAATTTTGCCTCAGCACCCCCCTCAGCTGCCCTTAGGTAGAGGTTTTGATCATCTTCAGCAACGAAAGCGATCGACCCAACACCCTTAAGATCTTTTACAGCTGCTTTGAATGCCTGGGCGAGTACTAGCGCCTTTACTTTAAAATCAAGTGAAATCTCAGGTACCTCAGTGGCCGATACTTCAACAGATCTGTATTTATATCTCCTAATAGCTATACCTTCAATAATTAATTCATAAAACTCCTCATTGGCTTTAAATGTAAGCTTATCAGTTTTCTTAGGCTTTGCAACAGACTTAATTAAAGAACTTAAATTCATCCCGACAGATAATTCCTTAGTAACTTTAAACGAAAGAAAGGCCTCCGGAGGTATTTTTATTTCGATTAATGCTACCTTAGCCGGATCAAGCGCCTTAACAGCAGCTCCATCATTAGTGAAGTTA
>CAYZJX010000097.1:0-4899 GCA_964479035.1 uncultured Desulfurococcaceae archaeon | reverse complement strand
GATTACCGCACTTAGGGCACTTCCAGAAATATCTGTTCAGACTATATACGAAACCACATTTTGGGCAGTACCACCTACCTGTATCTGCGGTCATGTCTATTACCTGCTGAATACTTTACTATATAATGTGTCGTCGTCACTTAACTTTCTTACTTCAATACTTAGTTTTTCATCCTCTACAATAACTACAGCATATGTAGCTGGCCACCCTTTCTTATCGGACTTCTTTAAGTGTCCGGGATTCAGGTATACTATATCGTTAATTTCTTCTAACCTAGGTATGTGCGTGTGTCCGTGAAATACAGCATCTACTGCTCTCCTACTCACTAACTCCTCAGGCTTAGGATCTGTGGGTAAGTCATTCTTATGAGACTCAGGTGTGTGAGTTAGTAACACATACCAATTACCCAGCTTAACTATGATTCTATTAGTAATCTTAACATCCTTATAAACTTCCTCAAAGACCCCTGGCACCTTAATTATCTTGAATCCCGCATCTTCTATGGGCTTAGTATCTGGTGAGTCATCACCTAAGTGAATAATTAGGTCGGGTTTTTCATTCTTTAACTTACCTATTAGGAAATCGACTTGATCTAATTCGCCATGTGTATCACTAATTACTATAATCTTCATTGAGAGAGCCCATTAATTATGATTTTATTAGAAGGTAATATACTATCTTTTCTTAAGGTACTTTAACGCATGGTTTATTTTGCACTCACTCGAGTACTCGAACTCTAAAGTAATTACATCGCCCTCCTTTAAGTTAAGCTGCTGTAACTGCTGTGACGGTATAATTTTTACCTCATTCCTAAGTATGTAAGTACCTAGACCATAAGCAGGAACTCTATTGATGTATGGAACAGATCTAGGAGTAAAAACCAGCCTGTAAGTATCAATAAGCTCGACAACTCCTACATCATAGCCGAGAATTCTCAGGTATTTCCCTTCCAGTTCATTATGTCTTATTGTATTATTTCCTATTGCAGCACCGTACCCGTAGTGCGGTATTCCACAATCACATACATATTTGAGGTTTCCTAAATTCGTGAATATGAAACTACCGTTAACTGGCTTAACTAGGTAAAATGACTTACTAGTGAATGTAACCTTAAATTCATTGGTATGTACGGGTACTGCAGCTCCTAAAATATCCATCAGCTCATTAGTTGGTGCTAACTTACAGCCTCCCCTAACTCTTAGTAAGTCCTTAGAGGGTCTCACCTCAACATGCATGTGGGCTTCAGACCAGGGCTGAAAGTACCCGGAGATTACGTAATTACCTAGTTGGTCGCCAAGAAATACCTTATCACCAATACGGACCTGAGGCCTTACATGGAGAACCTTAAGTACGCTGCCATTGCCTAAGTCAATAATTACTACCCAATCAGTAGTTATGGAGTCATCCCGGTATTTTGGTGTAGGTACTTTAAGGATTTTTGAGACAACTCCTTCCTCAGCAGGCATGTAGGGGTATGGAGCATAAATATCTGCAGCATAACCCAGTACGTGTGCTGGGTAGGGTGAGTCGCTAAGGGAGAACCAAGACGTATTAGGTGGTTTATTGCTTAAAAGTAAATATATGTATGTAGGGGAACAGCCATTATATTTTGCTGTAAGTGCTTTGAGCCACTTCACTTTTCTCCCTAAGCAAACTTGATTCAGTAATTAATTATAGAGTAACTACTGTTGTACATGGCTGAGTTTTTGAGGCCGTACCTGCGTTAGTGTTTAAGTACTAAATACTAGACAGTATTTCCGAGAGCTTACTTCTAATTTCCTCGAGTTTTTCCCTAAGCTTTTTACTTTCTTCTTCAAGTTTCTTTACTTTCTCTTTAAGTTCATCTCTCTCCTTAACTACCTTATCCAGTTCCTCCTTAAACTTCTCAATGTCACCAGCTGCGCTAAGTACTGCAGCTACAGGATCAATCTGACCTTTAACTAGCATTTCATATGTTTCCCAAACAAGTTTGCCGGCTTCAGTCTTCTTATTTAAGTGATTTCTAATAGTTGCTTCTGACCTGCCTAGTTCCTCAGCTATCTCGGTAACAGGCATTCCTGCCTTTCCCCTAGCTAGTGCGCCGGCAGCAACAGCTAGTGAGTCAATCCACGTAAGCCTATCTTCAGCATTCTTTATTCTCTCAATAACGTCCTTCCTGAGTAACGTACCTATTAGTAAGTAGGTCTCTAGCTTGTGGATGTCCTGTCTTCCGACAGGTTTTACGGGCACCTCAGTCACTGCCATCACCATGAATGCTATATAGGGAACAAAACTAATAAAGATTTGATTAATAGTAAGTAGTTAATGAACTTACCTTGCAGTACTTAAGCATAGTTTTATGTATAACGTGTGAGATTTCTTTATGGTGTAGTATTTTATGGCGTCGATAAAGGTAATTCAAACAAATAAGGCACCTAAGCCGGTAGGGCCCTACAGTCAGGCAATAAGTGTTGATGGCTGGTTATTCGTGTCAGGGCAGCTACCAATAGACCCGGAGACAGGAAAGTTAGTTGAAGGGGGCTTTAAGGAGAAGGTCAGAAGGGTTATGGAGAATATTAAGGCTATTGTAGAAGCTGCGGGAGGTACCTTAAAGAATGTGGTTAAGGTTACGGTATACTTAGGTGACATCAGTAAGTTCAGCGAATTTAATGAAGTATATAGTGAGTACTTTAAAGACCACAAGCCAGCTAGGTCAGTAGTAGAGGCCAAGATACCTAAGGACGCAGGCCTTGAGGTAGACGTCATAGCCTACATAAGTCCTAAGATACTCATGCAGATGTAGGTTGCGCAGGCAGTAGGATAATAAAACAGACTTTTTCCTCATTTTCTTTATTCCCTCTTCCACACACAGCGACTGCATGAGTTCACTCATACCAAGAAATTCTTGATTTTATTTATGTAACTGCTGTGGAGTGCTGAGGTTCATGGTCACTGCCACTCATATTCAGAGGTGATTGTTTAGGAAAGTAAGATAGTGATTATTTAAAATATAGTACTGATACTAGTGATCTTGGAGCTGGTATTAATGGTGGACTTTTCGGGTGTTAAGAAGTTAACTAAAAAGAAAATAGATGAATGCCTTAAGGTTGCTGAAGAAGACAGGAAATACCTTGCTACTGCAATAGCTCTGAAGTACTATCCTCTAGCTATAGCAAGAAGTGAAGGCTCATATGTGTGGGATCTCGACGGTAACCGCTACATAGACTTCCTAACTAGTGCAGCAGTATTCAACATAGGTCACACCCACAGCAGGGTAGTTAGTGCAATTAAGGAACAGATCAATAAGTTCCTCAACTACACCATTGCGTACCTCTATGCTGAACCCCCAGTTGAGCTAGCTAAGCTACTCATTAAGGTAACGCCAGGTACATTCCCAAAGAAGGTATCATTCGGGTTCTCGGGCTCGGACTCTGTTGACTCAGCTATGAAGGTTGCTAGAGCATACACTAAGAGACCCTACATAATATCATACTATGACTCATACCATGGAATGACCTATGGCTCTCTATCAGCTACCGGTATAGTTAAGGATGAAGTAAAGTCACTAATTTACCCGCACCCTTACATACACTTAGTACGCTACCCTGACCCATACAGGAATGTGTGGGGTATTGACGGTTATGAACGTGAAAGCGACCTAGTAGCTGAAGCAGTAAAGCATCTTGAGGACGAAATCAAGAAGATCTCACACGAAAAGGTAGCTGGGGTGCTGGTAGAGCCTATTCAAGGTGATGCAGGTGTTGTCATACCACCCGAGGACTACATGAAGGAGTTGCGTAGCTTAACTGAGAAGTACGGTATACTCCTTATTGATGAGGAGGTTCAGACAGGTGTTGGGAGGACAGGTAAGTTCTGGGCTATAGAGCACTTCGGTATAGAGCCAGACATACTGCTTTCAGCGAAGGCACTTGGTGGTGGAATGCCTATTTCAGCTGTAGTGGGTAGGGCTGAGGTCATGGAGTCTGTCCCATCACCTCTCCTAGTCTTTACGCACGTAGGTCACGCAGTAACTGCTGTAGCAGCTATTCAGACGCTCAAGATAGTAATGGAGGAAAAGCTCGTGGAGAAATCTAAGGAGCTAGGTGAGTACGCCCTAAAGAGGTTTAGGGAGCTGCAGGACAAGTATGATGTCATAGGTGATGTAAGAGGTAAGGGCTTAATGATAGGTGTAGAGCTCGTTAAGGACAGAAAGTCTAAGGAGCCATCCAGAGAGCTAGCCCTAAAGACGTGCTGGAGGGCCTGGGAGAAAGGCCTGATACTCATATCATTCGGCAAGCACGGAAACGTGCTAAGAATAGCACCACCACTAACTATATCTAAGGAAGACCTAGACAAAGGCATTGACATAATAGAAGAGTCACTAAAAGATGCATTAAGTGGTGCAGTACCTAATGAAGTACTGAGCTACCTGGCTGGCTGGTAAAAAACAGTAAATAATTTTTCTCTTTAACTAAGTACGCAGCATGATGTATATAATTACTATGAGAAAGTAAAAATTTTATTTGTTATGCTTTGGCCCAGAACTCCTTCTTCCATTCCGGGTTCACTATCCTGATAATTCCTATTGTAACCAATGGTATGAAGTATATGCCGAAGAATACCCACGCCATAGTACCGTAGCCTTGTGCTACGAGTGCTATTATGCCGTATCTAGCCATTAGTATAGCTATTACTATGATTATTGTTGCTAGTATTCCTTCCCACTTCCTCGAGAGTCCGTAACCTCTCTTCTCCTCAAGATTTACATCAATTCTCCTGATTATTGAGTGTATCATGCCGGTGCCGGTCTCTATGAGAGTCCATGTTACGGCTAGTACGTAGAACCAAGTTAGCCAGAGTCCTCCAATCTTCTTCATTATGGCAAACCATGGTACCGGAGCACCTATTACTTCAGGGTC
>CAYZJX010000096.1:0-4961 GCA_964479035.1 uncultured Desulfurococcaceae archaeon | reverse complement strand
GTTCTTACCCTACTACCGCCTATAAATTGAAATAGAGGTAACCCAGCTGTATCAGCAGCGGCATTAATTACAGCTAGTGATGTAGCGGTACATGCATTACCGCCCAATTTTGCTTTATTTTGTGTGCCATCTAGTTCTATTATTTTTTTGTCGACTTCACGGTATCTGAACGAACTCATACCTACAATTGCTGGTGCTATGTACTTATTCACTATATTTACAGCTTTACTAACTCCTCTACCTCCATAAGTACTACCTCCATCGCGTAGGTCTATAGCTTCAAAGCGCCCCCTTGATGCACCTGCAGGAGCTATTGCACGACCTACTCCACCGGCTTCAGTAATTACAGTAACTTCTATTGTTGGATCACCGCGAGAATCAAGTACCTGAATTGCCTTAACATACCTTATAGTAAATTCATCCGGCTCTTCCACCTAAATCACCTTAACTTATTAAAGTATAAGTAAATGGGGTAATTAAGAATATTGACTTTGGTAAACTCTTTCCTCAATCTAAGGCATTATATGATGTTAATGAAGGAAAGATTTGGTTAAGCTATGGATATTACTACTGGTATTGGGTATAGGCTTTTTAAGTTTAGTGTGGTCAGAGACTTTTATTGCGGTGTGGTGTATGGTCATTACTATAGATCAGATTGAAAAATACTTGGGGCAAAACGCAAAGGATGAGTATGGTAGGGTTGTAGGTAAGCTCTTAACAGCATATACGCAAGTTACTGGTGAAGTTGAGTCAGTGGACATAGCTATCAGTGAAACAACATTTGAGAAAATTGATGCGAGTAGAATTAAATTGACACCTGACGGTGTTGTTATCGTTCCTCAATGGAAGGTAAAAGCTCTTGATGTAGAGAATAGACTGGACAGAGTTAGGAGAAGGATAAGGTCTATTGAGGAGCTATATAGAAAAGGAATGATACCTACTCACGCTTATGAAGAAATGAAGAGAAGTTTAGAGGCTCAGTTTAGGGTGCTAAAAGATGAAGTAAAGAAAGTTAAGGAAATGCTTAGAAGAAAGATAAATGATCTAGAAGATCAAATTATACGCCTAGAGAAGGACATGGCAAACCTGATGATGTTGTACATGAGCAACGAAGTAGGTGAGTCAGCTTATAAGACAGCTATGGAATTCTTAAGGTCAGCCAAAGCAAGGCATGCTGATGAGAAGAAGGATGTCGAGAGACACATCGAGAGAATAACTAAGTTGGAGTCTGAGGCATCTGAAGCAAGACTAATTGAGGAGACGGAAAAGAAGGTCTCAACTAGCCAACTGACTCAGCAAGGTAGCCCTATTCAAGTACAAATAATAGAGACTTAAGTGGGGGTAGATTGAGCAAGCAAGGGTGGGCCTGTTGCCGTCAGTATTTGCGGGTGAATCACGAGGTGGTTTTTCCTGGTTTCTTAAAATATTCAATATTGGCAGTAGAAGAAAACTAAGTAAAAGCAGAGCTATAGTTACTCTAATAGCACGGTTGGAGGCGGCTATCGAGGAGATAAAGAACAGCTTAATGAAGCTGAAGAACAGGTACAATAAGTTAATGAAAAGTGCGATAAACGCTTATATAAAAGGTGAGAGAGATCGCGCACTTATTTACGCTAATGAAATGCTAGAGGTAAGGAAGATACTAAAGAAGTTAACAGTTTCAGAAATGGCACTAGTGCAGGTTAAGCTTAGACTAGAGACGATTGAAGATGTCTCTAGTAT
Organism: uncultured Desulfurococcaceae archaeon; assembly: GCA_964479035.1. GTDB lineage: Archaea > Thermoproteota > Thermoprotei_A > Sulfolobales > NBVN01 > B83-G16. The sequence continues at coordinate 3,239 of CAYZJX010000096.1, read as the reverse complement.
GACTTCAGTTATGGCCGAGGCAACAGCACTGCTAGGTATGACTAAGGATTACATAAGAGATGCCATGCCTAGTTTAGCATACAGTATTGAGTCTATATTGAGTGAGGCTAGAAGTGTTATAGCGGAGACTACAGGAACTGAAGGCCCTGAGCCTTCCTCAGTGATTCATTACTCGCCAGAGGCGGTTAAATTCCTTAAGGAACTGGAGAGTATGGCTGAAGAAAGAGTTTCTAAACAGCTTCCTGAGCCACCTATATCCTTAATAAGATCACCTAAGCCAAGCACTGTAACAGTGAAAGGAATTACACTTCCTGCTCATACAATGCAACTTCGCAGTAGAAGCCCACGTCATGGAGCTAGGGCTAGGAGCATAGGTAAGGAGGACTTGGAGAGTAAGGTGTTAGAGTACATTGTCATGCATGGAGGCTTCATAGATATTAGCGATGCAGCTAAAGCTTTAGGTGTAACTAAGGAGGATGTAATGGATGCATTAAATAGATTAAAGGACATGAACAAAATAACATTTTAAAGGGCGACCCCTAGGGGAGGGGGATGAGCAACTCTTTAGAGTACTTAGAAGGAATTGCTAGACACTACGCTATTCAAGCAGTAAGACATGACAGAGAAGGTAACTTCGGCGAAGCTATTAAGTATTATAAGAACGCTGTGAAGATATTAAAGAAGATTATCCAATTATATCCTGATAACGGTTTAGTTGCAGTATATAAGGAGTGGATAAAACATTACGAAAAAAGAATATCAGATCTAGAGAATTTAAGAAATTCTATGCTGCCTGTACACGGAGCGTCAGTAACTGAGGCCTCGATAGATGATTTAGTAGTTAAAGAGAAACCCGAAGTTACATTTGACGATATAGCTGATTTAGAGCATGCTAAAGAAGCAATTAAAGAGGCAATAATATACCCTACAAAGAGGCCTGATTTATTCCCGCTAGGGTGGCCAAGAGGTATACTGCTATTTGGTCCTCCTGGCTGCGGTAAGACACTGCTAGCAGCAGCAGTAGCTAATGAAATAGATAGTGTGTTTATTCAAGTTGATGCAGCAAGTATAATGTCTAAGTGGCTGGGTGAAGCCGAGAAAAAAGTTGCATTAATATTTAAGAAAGCACGCGAGTATTCGAAGTCCGGTAAACCAGTCATAATATTTATAGATGAAGTTGACTCACTGCTTGGTACGTATGCTAGCGAAATAGGTGGGGAGGTAAGAGTCAGAAATCAGTTCCTTAAGGAAATGGATGGCCTGCCTGACAAGAGTAAGAAACACTTCATATACGTTATAGCAGCAACTAATAAGCCTTGGAAGCTGGATGAGCCATTTATAAGGCGCTTCCAGAAAAGAATATATGTCCCACTGCCTGATAAGAAAGCACGCGTCCAGTTACTTAAGCTTTATACAAAGAAACTTAAGCTAGCACCTGATCTGGATCTTAGTAGGCTAGCTGATGTGCTGGAAGGCTATACTGGGAGTGACATTAAAGATATTGTCATGGCGGCTCATTTGAGGACTGTTAAAGAATTATTTGAGAAGAACCGAGGTGTGGGTGAGGCGAGGGCGATTACTTGGGAGGACTTCATGGACGTACTTAAGGTTAGGAAGCCCAGTGTTAGCGAGGATTTAGTTAGAGTTTATGACAGCTGGTATAGTAAATTTAAGGCAATATAGAGTAATGATTTTTACTAGTTCATGTTTTAATTTTTCTAAGAGTATTAACGCATTTTTCAGAGTTCATGTTAAGTAATGTCACCGTATCGACTACGGTATTACCCTCATAACTTAGTTAGCTACTTAAACTTCATAAGTTGCAATATTTAACCAGCTTCATCAGTAAGTCTACGGTGTCTCGGAGGTGCAACTTGAGAGTATCATGGTGATCAAGCGTGATGGCAGAGAGGAGAAATTCAAGATGGAAAAACTTAGAAACTCAATAACTACAGCTCTTGAGTATGCTGACTTACTGAGCTATATGGATGAGATTTTTGAGGAAGTAATTAGTGAGATATGCGAATTAAACAAGCTAAAAATTAAGAGCACGGAAATAGCAGATAGAGTAGAAAGAACATTTGTTAGCAAAATAATCGAAGAGCCTAGATTTGAGAGGGCAGCTTTAGCTTATGCTTTATCTAGGGTATATAATGATGTGTATGGAAAAGGTAACTGGAAGTCCTTTCATGAAGTTGATGAAAAATTATCATACTTTTCCTTGAGAGTGCTACAGTCCAGATACTTAATTAAAGATCCCAAGACGGGTAGGTTCATAGAAACACCTAATCAGCTCTTTTGGCGTGTAGCTAGACACATAGCGTCAGCTGAAGAAAGGGACAGCAAGGATTATTGGGCTAAAATCTACTATAAGATACTTTCGGAGTTGAGATTTATACCTAATTCACCAACTCTAATGAATTCAGGTACTAGACTAGGCATTCTTTCGGCTTGTTTTGTCCTACCGGTAAGAGACTCTATGGTTACTAATAATAGTGAGGGAATATATGATGCGGTAAAAGCTCAAGCAATAATATTTCAGCAGGGAGGCGGTACTGGCTTTGACTTCAGTGAACTGAGACCTGAGGGTGATATAGTAGCTTCAACAGCAGGTGTTGCTTCAGGACCATTGTCGTTTATGCGGATATTCGACATAAATACTGAGGTAATAAAACAGGGCGGCAGGAGAAGAGGAGCTAATATGGGTGTGCTTCATGTTTGGCATCCTGATGTAAGAAAGTTCATCAGAGCCAAAGCTGGCGAATACAAAGACAGGTATTTGCAGAACTTTAACATTTCGGTTGGTATTTACGATTACTTCATGAAAGCCTTGGAGACCGGTGAGCTGGTACCATTAATAAATCCGAGGAAGACATCTGTTGATGGAAGTAATGATTCAAGAAAGTACGCAGCAGCCTGGGCTAGGCACTACATGAGTGAGGACTGGATTCAGGAAGTATTAATAAACGAATTAGAATCTAATGGAGGTGCTATACCACTTGACGAATCTAAGATTATTACATGGGATGAGGCATTAGTTATAGCTAGGGCTGAAGGAGCTATAATAGAGTATGTAAATCCTGGTGAAGTATTTAAAGAGATTGTTCATGCGGCTTGGGAGGGAGGTGATCCTGGCTTACTGTTCATAGATACTATAAACCGAAGACATCCAGTATGGTATCTAGGTAAAATTAAGGCAAGTAACCCATGTGGTGAAGAACCTCTTCTTGAGTGGGAAT
>CAYZJX010000095.1:0-4980 GCA_964479035.1 uncultured Desulfurococcaceae archaeon | reverse complement strand
CTAACCAGCTTACTCATTAGCGATGCCTTAGTCTTAATAATTAATAGTAATTCCTCATCTCTATACACTTCCCCTTTCCAGAAGTATATAGATGTTATGCCGGGAACTATGTTAACGCAAGCTGCTAAGTGCTCGCTAACCAACATATTAGCTATTTTATTAGCTACATCATCATTAGGCACAGTAATAATTACGACTACAGGTAAGTCACGTAGTTCACCCACATACACCACCTAACGTAGAATATACTGAACGCTTAATGTTCTTTACTTAAACTTAAGTAGATCTGATTACAAAATATTACTTCTCGCAGGGGTAGGATTCAATAACCCTTCTCGCAAATACCTCAAATTCACTTGGTGGTACAAGACCGATAACTCTATCGACCTCAGTACCATCCACAACAGCTACTGTTGTTGGGACCCCCATGACGTAGAAAGCCATAGCTATATCCGGACTCAACATGACATTGACCCTAATGAAGAGTGCATTCCTCGAATACCTAGCACCTACGGTCCTAAACACCCTGTCAAACATCATACAGTGCGGGCAGTATGTTGAGTAGAAATTTATGAAAACTACCTTACACTGGCTTAGTAGCTCACTGAGTTCCCCAGCACTACTTACTTCACTAAAGTTTCTGTTAAGGACTCTGCAGCAGGGGTTCTCCTCGACACCCCTACCATGAATTAGCTCCTCTGTCAGTCTGTCCAGTAGTTTCCTAACTTCCTGATCATACTCCTCAACACTCATGTTAGTACCTGACTCACTATGCACCACGACACCCAACCCAGATTTATGCGTATACTAATTAATACTTAACCTTTACTTTTGACATATTAATTTGCATCATAATTGTACTTCAGATCAGCTAGCGCATCTCAGTTTACTGCTGTAGAATTAGAATATATGTTAGGTGAAATAGTACTAACGTATATTTGTACTCTCAGACCTCAATTCTGATATAGTTTAATTTCAATTTCTGCGCTAGTTTTAGTGCTTTAGGACTAATTTTGGGTGCTGCAATAACTCCTTTAACATCTATGCCTAATGACCTATAGTACTCTATGTACCTCTTCAGCTGATATACGGAGTCCACGTCAGCTAGTGACCTTTTAACCTCAACAACTACCACCTTACCGTCCTTCCCCCTAAGCATAACGTCAATTCTTCCATGAGGTGTTGTTACTTCTCTGGCAATAAGATGTGCACCATCTTCAATTATTGATGGGTTAGATGCTATCTTATCAACTAAGTCCTTCTCGCTTTTCTCTAAAATGAACTTAGCTGTGGTTAGCCTAGTAATTAGTACTGATGAGGGCTCCAGAACCTCGATTCTAAGCTCCTCTCTCGGCCTACTTCTAATAGCAACTATTTCGGTCTTGCCCTCAACTTCCCTGACAAATACTTGAGCCTTAGGCTGCCAGTTAATTGGTTCTCTGCCAGTACCCTCATGTACCAGTACTGTGCCGTCTTCCTTAATTATTACTAGTCTAGAGGCTTCTCCAGCCTCGCTGGATGCCCTACCTGAGTAGTGTATTCTGCACCTGGTAACTATGACCATTGTAGCAGCTCTAAACCACTTCCTGATTAGGTATTGCAGTTCTTCGGGGGAGACGTCATGTAGGTACTCAACTCTACTTAGGGACATTCCTGAGTACCTCAGCAATAATTGATACGGCCTCTCTAAGTGCTAGGTCAGGAAGCGTAGCAGATGCCGCCTCAGCATGCCCTCCGTACCTCCCACCTACTCGGTGAGCTAATTCCCTGCAAATCCTGAATGCCCTGTCATTAAGTGACCTGACAGTAACTACTACCTTGCCCTCCTCCCTTCTTACTAGCACTACGTCTGACTTACTCATTTTAGCAAATTCGGTAGCTGCAACCCCGAGGAGACCTGCGAATATCCTTGATTCAGGTAGGTCTAGGGACGCTATTTTAGCTCCAGCGACCTCAAGGGACCTGTCAGCCATTACCTTAAGTAGTCTATGGAGTAAGAACTTAGCTATCTTAGCTCTCCTAACAACTTCTGTGTCATTACTTACATTCTGACCTCTAAGCATTACATTAACTACATGTGTTAAGTAATCTACATCGCCTGGGTCCCTAGCTATTGAGAGCTTAATAAGGTCGGCAACCTTAGTTACTTCTTCACCTCTCGACTCATTACCTTCGCAGACGTCAGCTACATCAATTAAGAACTCCTCATAGGGATTGACTATAGGCTTGAGCGACTCTATCATCAGCCTTGGTGTTGAAGGTGCCTTAGCAAGTATTACCTTAGTCTTACCTGCAGCATCTAATTCAGTTACGTACTCCCTAGAACTGACGTGGTGGTCAATAATTACCAACTTACTTATTCTCCCAAGTAGGTTTCTGAGAAAATTAGTAAACTCCTTACTTAGTGCTAAGTCAAGAACAACAACTTCATTTAGGTCCTTCACCAACCTTCTAGCATCAATCTGTGCTCTCCACGGCTGCGTAAATATTAGCTGCACATTCTTTGGGTAGGAATCCATTAAATAATGCTTTATGTAAAGGAAAGCAGAAATAATCCCGTCGCAGTCACCGTGGCATATTATTGCTGACTTCATTTTCTCTCTCCACTACATTAATCTACACTCTACTTAGCTTATAAGGCTTGGAAGACAAGTAAGTTCTTGGAGTAGCATGACAGGTATTACAGGTGTTGAGGACCCACTAACTTTAGCCCTCAGGAGGCTGAGGGCTCAGAAGTACCACTTAATAGGTAGTCATTCAGCTGTTAAGAAGTGCCTGTGGGTTCATAACGCACTGGTTGAAGGAAGGTTCTGCTATAAGTGCAAATTCTATGGAATAGAGTCGCACAGGTGCATACAGTTCTCGCCTTCAGTACTGTGGTGCTGGAACATGTGTCTCCACTGCTGGAGGGTCAGGCCCCAAGATATGGGGTTAGGGAAGGGGGGCCTGACTGAACTTCCTTACGTAGATGACCCTGATTTCCTAGCTGAAATGGCTATTCTAGAGCACAGAAGGACTGTCAGCGGCTACAAGAATAGAGCCTCAAGGAAGATGTGGGAAGAGGCAGTCAACCCTAAGCATGTCGCTATATCGCTTACTGGAGAAGCAACACTATACCCTAGGTTAGGTGAGCTCATAAAAGCTTTTCATAATCGTGGCTTAACTACATTCTTAGTAACTAGGGGTATTAGGCCAGATGTACTAGCCTCCCTTGAAGAGGAGCCGACACAGCTCTACATATCTCTTGAGGCGTGGTGTAAGGAGGTCTACAATTACTTCAATAAGCCCTTAGTACCTAGGGGCTGGGAGCTAACTCTTGAAACGCTGGACCTCCTTCCCTCATTTACCTCACCAACGGTCATTAGAATAACACTTGTTAAGGGCTTGAACATGAGTGATGAAGCGATTAAGGGTTTTGCTAAGCTAATTAGTATTGCTGAGCCAACATACATTGAGCCTAAAGCGTACATGCATGTAGGAGGCTCTATTGAGAGGTTGAGCAGGGATAACATGCCAACGTTTGCTGAGGTAGTGGACTTTGCTAAGAAGCTAGCTGAAGAAACAGGATATAAGGTGGCATCTTACTCAATACCATCAAGAGTTGTGCTTCTAACTAAGCTTTCAGGACCCATAATTAGGTACGGTAAGGGGTGTCCTAAGGCATGGAAGGAGGCTGAGGTTGGCGATGAATTTTCTGGCGAGTACGGGCACGTAAGTGAGGTTGTGTGAAAAGCTTGTGTGAGTTTAAGTTACTATCTTATCTATCATGTCCCTCTCTACAGCTAGTTTGATTTCTCTAGCTATTCTCCTACCGGTACTCATGGGTTCATCCCAATACAACTGTGAGTAGGGGCTGCCGCTGACATATATATTAGTTCCAGCTACTATTCTACCTGAGAACTCAAAGACTATGATGTCTAGGTTATCCTTTATGATGCTTTCTAAACAGAAAGGCCCTATAATACCAGGTGGGAGTATTTCCTGTGTTGCCTTAACGAATTTATAGCCGTAGTCGAGTATCTTAGGCAGTAAGCTCTCCCTAAGAACTAAAGGTATGTTACCTACTACCACGAAGGTCGGTTCAACATCCATGAATCCTTGCAGCTTAGGAGGAATTCTCTTAAGACCGTCGACCGAGGTCTCATACCTTATGTCAGCACCCAGAATTTCAACTCTACTGAGAACAGGGCTATAGAAGTAGTGGTAATACGCTGGCACGCCAATGACGTACTCTTGAATTAGGACTCTCTCAAAGCTATCTATAACTCCTTCCTCAATTAACTTCTTAACACCTTCAACTACCTCCTCTTTACGTTTAGCTAAGAAGTACCCTCTGCCGCCCTTAGCACCATCTAACTTAACAATAACTAAGCCATCAAAGTCCTCACTGCACTGATACTCACGAGGTACTTTAACTCCGGCACTTCTCAACAAGGACATCTTTTCCCGCTGACTAGCCTCAATCTTAAATAAAGTTCTTAATCCAAAAATAGGTACGTCAATTTCTTCGGCGCACCTTAACCCAACATATTCAACGTAACTGCCGTGAGGTACCAGGATAGTATTTAGTTTCTTAAGCTTACTAATGACATCTTCCCTGCATAAGTCACTCCACTTCCTAATAATCACGAAATTGCTTATCAAGTGCTTAAATTCGCTATAGAATGGTACCCGGTCTTCAATAGTAATTAGAACTGTATTCAGACCCTCTTTCCTGGCACCATGAAGTATCTGGAGTGCTGAGTGACTGCCTAAGACACCTACTGCCAGCTTATCGAGGTCGTAGTTCTTAATACTTTCTATTGTTTCTTTCCTCCTCAATATTGGACCCGAGATTTTTTTCTTGAATTACATTAAAAAATTAATTACAATTGGAGTCAGATTTTTGACCTAGCAGAAATTACTTTATTTATGTAAACCTATTCTTGCAGTTATGAAAGGCAAATTTTTAAAGTATTTACATGATTGATACTACGGAGA
>CAYZJX010000094.1:0-5080 GCA_964479035.1 uncultured Desulfurococcaceae archaeon | reverse complement strand
ATTGCTCTTGAGTACATAGAGAAGTTAGCAGTTATTAGGAGATTAATTAGTGATGCGTACCTCAATAACATACCAGTATTATTTGTCTCAAAAACTAGCAGGTCGCAGGCGTACATCAAACACTTCATTAAGGGTAAGACCTCAGTAACAGATATCATGGTATTCCAGTACTTGACTAAAGAGCCAGGATTTTCGAAGCCTTATTTAGAGGAGAAACCCATTAAGGAAATGCCTAAGGTACTTGGGCTTAGAGAATTCTATGATAAGCTGAGGATTTTATTAACCTACGTGAGGTTAGGTGGGAGAGAGCCTGTGCTTAAGGTTGAAATACCTTACCTTGTTGGTAGTTCAGCTACAGAAGCATTAGCGAGTGTAGTTAGGGATGTTGCTGATATATTAAAGTCCGTGTCAGGTGGTGGTTATCCATATCCACTCTATGAGGCGCATCGTATTACTTACTTAAGTAAGGAGATGTTTGCTAATATAGTTAATGCATTAGGTATTTCTCATTTATTAACTGGGCGTGAGGTATTGGGTGAGTAGTGATGGTGGAAAACAAGGGAGCTGATGAGACTCTTAGCGAATTAAAACTTAGTGAAATAGGTAGGGTGATTGGTGAAACATCTCATGTGGGTATTTACTTTACTGCAGTAAGGCCTCCCAAGGTTGGTGAGTATGTCATCATCGAATATCCTAATGGTGAGTATGTTCTAGGTATTGTTGAACTATCAAAAATAGGTAATCCGCTAGTCTCGGGCAATACTACTCAAGTAGATGTTATTGCTAAGGCTGAGGCATTTGGGGTTGGAAGACACGATTATATGATAGGATATGCTAGGCTCCTTGCTAAGCTATTTAAGTTAATTATGAAAGGAGAAGTTGAAACACCTAAGTATCCTCCTAGACCTGCAGCTAGGGTCTTTGAAGCATCTGATGATATATTAAGAGCTATTTTTGTCAGAAAGAAAGTTGATGGTTGGGTGAGGCTCGGGTCTTTAGTTAATCATCCTAATGTGCCGTTCTATGTTAATGTTCAGGCAATGGTGAGTAGGCACTTAGCTATTCTAGCTATTACAGGTGCTGGGAAGAGTAATGCTGTTGCTGTACTAGTTAAGAGAATTATAGATGAGCTGAATGGAACTGTCTTAATAATTGACATGCATTCAGAGTACGGTAACGTAGCTTCCAGAGTAAATAGAGTAAGGCCTATGGTTAATCCTGCGGACCTAACGCTGGGTGAGTACTATAGGATACTCAATCTAGACCCTAAAGCCAGCAAACAGAGACTGTACCTTAGAAGAGCATATAGCGAGGTTAAGCCTAAATCTGCCGCTAGGAAGACCGAGCAATTCCTTGACATACTAATTAGTAAAGTTGAAGAGTATCTGCAGCTGAGCGAACGAAAGGATAAGGGTAAAAAGATACCTTCTAGTGACAGAGGATCTATAGCTGACCTATTACTCAAGCTGTATGACTTACGAGACAGGTATGGTGGCAAGGTACTCTCGCCTGAGGCTCCATTAGAGCTCACCTCAGTGATAAAGGCGGGATATGCAAATATCTTTCAGCTTGGAGAAGTTGATGAGGAAGTAGCAGACGTCATCACCTCTCATTATCTTAGGAGGCTTCTTGATGAAAGAAAAAGAAGTAGGGCTGGTTTAGGAGGGTATCCAGTCCCAGTACTTGTTGTTATTGAGGAAGCACACATATTAATACCTAAAAGTAGATCGACGCTTACAAAGGAAGTTGTAGCAAGAATAGCAAGGGAGGGTAGAAAGTTTGGAATTGGTTTATGCTTGGTTAGTCAGAGACCTAAGAACATTGATGACAATGCTTTGTCGCAGACAAACAATAAGATAATACTTAAGCTTGTTGAACCAGGTGATCAAAGATATGTTCAGTCCGCTAGTGAGACACTATCGGATGAATTGCTTGCACTTTTACCTTCATTAAATACTGGTGAGGCAGTTGTTTTAGGGCTTATGTCACCTTTGCCAGCACTAGTAAAAATAGATAAAGCCGAGCGGAAGTCCGGTGGCAGAGATTTGCCTATACATAAGATGTGGCTCAATAATAAATATAGCAGTGAAAGCGAAGAAGACTTTTATAACAAAATAGGTATATAGCAATATTTTTCATAGCAAATCAGGTGGGTAACCGCTTCATCACCTTTCATTCTCCCCGAAAATTCATCATCTTTGGAGATCTGAGATATTTATTACTCACAATTAAATATTACATATTGACTTAATTGCTTAATTCTAATTGCGTTTTGGCTCATTATTCTACTTAATAATATTAGCTAAATGCAACAAGGGGGAATTGTTTTTAATACCTGTAAGTTTTCTTAATGTTAGCTTGGGGTGATTTACTGTTATAGCCAGCATATACTGGCTGGCGGTTGCTGTCCTTGCGGCATTTTTTGTGGCCTGGAATAATGGGTCGAATAATGCAGCTAATATGATAGGTACTGTTGTTGGGTCAAAAGCCTTAAGCCTTAGGAGAGCTCTAGTGCTTGCGTCTATATTCGAATTTATTGGTGCACTTCTATTTGGTAGATTTGTTTCACTGACACTTATGAGAGGGATAGTAGATATCACTCAAATTGAGGATATGTGCTTGATTATTATTGGTATGATATCAGCATTAATTGCAACAGGGTTATGGGTGCTTATAGCATCAATATTAAAGGTGCCAATGTCTATATCAGAGAATATCGTAGGTGGAATTATAGGATTTGCAATAGCTTCAGTAGGATTAGAGAATATTAATTGGAGCACCCTAGGTTTTATAGCCGCGACATGGGGGTATCTTCCTATAGTTAGTGCTGCGTTAGCTTTTATATTATATAAAATTTATGGTAGGGCACTGCGAAGTGAGAAGAACCTGCCCTACGTATTACTTACATCAGTATTTATCATGGTGTTTTCGTCATCTTTTTTACTTATAATTACTGTACCTAGTATTTCAAGTATAACTTACTCAATAATTATCTCACTTTTAATAGCAGCACTCTCTGTACCTGCAATTATTATCTTGGACAAACTATATTTAAATAAGTTTAGAAGTGCATCAAGGAAAGATCTATATATTAGGCTACTTCTACTTGCTTCTGCTTCAGCTATGGCATTTAGTCATGGCGCACATGATGTAGCTAACTCAGCTGGACCCCTCTCAGCCATAGTGCTTGCTCTTACATCACCTAGCGGGCTACCTCCAGTCATAAATGTTTCTGAGACGGCTTTAGTTATTGCAGCAATAGGTATGTCCGTAGGAATAGTTATGTGGGGTTCTAGAGTTGTTGAGGTGGTTGGTACAGGAATAACAACACTTACATATACTTCAGCCTACTGTGCTCAATTAGCTGCTTCTATAGCTGTATTAATAATTACTAGATTAGGTCTTCCAGTTTCTACTACAATAGCGGTTGTGGGGTCAATAGCTGGCGTGGGATTAGCTAAAGGTATTAAGGCGATTAATGCGAGGACTCTTATGAGGATAGTCATTATGTGGGTAGCTGAGCTTCCTGCGGTTATGGCAACTTCAGCTCTACTTTATATGTTATTAATTAATTTTGTGTAATTTACTCAGCGGCTACGTAATGCTATAGCCCTTATGTAATCTGCAGCATCCTCAGCGTAATCTGTCACACTCTCTAGCGACTCAATGAAGTTAGATATCATTAGTACTAATGCTGGATTACTAATTTTCTCACCCACATCAACTAAGACCTTTCTGGCCTCAAGCGTAATATTATCAGCATTTTCCTCTACTTCCTCAACCTTCAGTGAGAAAACAATTGCTTTCTTAGCTTCTCCTTCAAGTATAGCAGCAACTGCACTCACTAGTATGTCACACGCCTCAAGACCTAACTTGCTCAGCAATTCAATACGTGACTTAATATCATCAGGAATTTCGAGATAAGGAATTATAGAGAGATATCTTGAAGCTTCTTTAGCCATTTCAGAAACTAAGTCAAGTCTTCTTAAAATATGTGCTATAGCCTCACGCGTTGCACTGTCCCTAATGATCTCTTCGAGCTTAAAAAGTAATTCACGCCTCAGTTTATCTGCCTTAGTATCTGCTTTAATAGCACTTGATAATTCCTCCAGTGCTTCACTTATTTGAACATCATTAAGTAGCCTAATACCGCGCCTTAAGTGTCGCATAATATTTCTTACTTCTCTAACGTAATCAAGCAGTGCTCCACTAATTGATGGCGGTAACTCAACAATCAATTCAACTCACATATTTACTTAGTTTGCGGAAATATATCAATATCTTTAGTTAGCTATAGCCACAAACTATTTTTCACTTATAGGAACTAACTTAGGATAAGTTAACGGGAGGTTAATGAGGTTTGACTGTAAGGGTCAGGGTGAGAGGCACTAAAGTTATGTTTAGACATAATTACGTGCCGAGATGGTTGTGGATAGTGTCACTGCTAATAATGTGGAATGCTCTACTGTTCGGGTTCTATATAACACAGGAAATTCATCCTATAGGTTATGCCTTAGTAATATTAGGGGTAGTAATACCTGTTAGTTTATTTGTAGTTCTTTCGGAGACCTACATTGTAACTGACAAGGAAATTGTAGTGGTGAAGTGCAGGAAAGTAATTAAAAGGATAAAACTAGATAATACCATAGATTTCAGATCTACTGGAGCTAAGGTGTATATATTTTCATTTGGTCAACCAGTAGGTGATATAGAGGTTTATAGGGCAGAGGATGAAGGAGCTGTGCTGATTATTAAGGGTGTTCGGGACCCAGAAGAAAAAATACGCTATATAAAAAGTGGTCTGAAAAAAATTAAACAGTAGTACTTTAATCCTCAATAAATTAAAAATATTTTTCAGAATTTTTAAACAAGAACATTTTTTAAGTTCACCTAATGAATTTAAGGGGGTACTTCTAATGTCCCATGAAAAATACACTGAGGCTTACCCCTGGAAGGATATCAGAGGCGACTACGTGCTCGTGCCGGTGCCTCCGTGGGAACGCAGGACCATGATGAACATATTTTTAGTGTATACGGGAGTTCTATCATGTATAGCTGTTCTGTGGGTCGGAGGCGGTCT
>CAYZJX010000093.1:0-5202 GCA_964479035.1 uncultured Desulfurococcaceae archaeon | reverse complement strand
CAGCAGCCATACTAAAGGTTGATGACATCATTGCCGCATCGCCATTAAAGAAGGAAAAGAAAGAAAAAGGTGGTGGCGAAGAAAGTAAGTTCGAATTTGACTAAAATTTTTAAATGGAGAATAGCACTAAACACCTTTAATTTGATAACGCTAATAATACAATAATTAATAGTATATTTTTAATAATGAAATAAAAACATATAATCCCTGCACTAAACTTACTGGGATAGTGATCGAATTATGAAGGAATCAGAAATAATATCATTTATTAAGAAGTTACCAGTCAGGGTAGGACCTCCCAGACTTACAAGATATGAAAAAGCAAGAATTATTGCTGCACGGGCACTTCAATTGTCGCTAGGTGCATTACCGCTAATTGATATTAGTAACTTACCTAGAGACCCTACTGAAATAGCTAAAGAGGAGCTTAGGAGAGGCGTGCTACCAATAACTTTAGTGAGAATAAAGCCTAGTGGTGAGAAGGAGCTAATACCTGTTAATAAGTTACTAGAGTTAGAGAAGAAATTATTTGGTAGAATAGAAATTTAATGTTTTAATAAAATCCCAAACAAAGCGTATGCTTCGCTAAGTTGTATAATACGTTGCAGTGCTAAGGGAGAGTGACATTGACAGTTCAAGAGATTATTGATAGATACTTCAAGTCCATTATCGTTAACGATAACCAGAACTTTTGCGAGTTTATTGTTGAACCTAAAAACAATTTAACCATTGAAGAAGCTTTTGAGAGACTTTACGTAGAACTTGTAGGTCGGCACAATTATGCAATTATTTTGTTTAAGGACAACGACAATTACGTTTTGAGAGTATCTAAGAAAGAGATGAAGCCTTCTTCGCGTAGGCGTCGCATCATTATTATAATGCTTTTTATGGCGACAATCGTCTCTGTGGCTTATGCTGGCCACTTAACTACACAGTACTTTAATTTTGCAGTATCTAGCATAGGTTTGAGTAATCTTAAGCTAAGTAGTTCTCTGGGCATATTGTTTTTTACACTAGCTGTAATAGCTCCCATAATAACTCATGAACTTAGTCATTACTATGCGGCTAAGAAATTTATGACGCCTGTTACCCCACCAGCACTAATTCCTGCTCCTTTAATTTCACCTCTAGGAACGTTTGGTGCTATTATTGGCATGAGACACTTACCTAAATCACTGAAGGACTTAATTAGGATCGGTCTTGCCGGACCATTGGCAGGTACTATTGCTTCATACATATTATTTACTGTAATGTATATATTATCACCTACAGTAAGTTATAGTGCTGTTGCTAAAGCTGTAAGCGAAGGTCTTTTACAGGAGCTTCGAATTCTTCCACTTGGATCAGCACTCATTATGAGGTTTATTGATACTTTAAGATGGGGCGGAGAAGGAGTGAATTCAGTAATTTTGAATCCACCCGCGCTTGCAGCACTATTCATAATTTTAATTCATTTTATAAACTTACTTCCCTTAGGTCATTTAGATGGCGGTCATGTATTTAGGGGGCTAACTAACACATATATGCACAGGCTCACAGGACTGATTACGCTGGCGACCGCACTAATAATCGCGATATTTGTTCCTAATTTACTATGGCTAGGAATATTTGTTATGCTTGCATTTTTAATTACGGGACTGCGTGAGCATCCGGGAGCAGCGAATTTAGAATCTATGCTGCCACGGACGGAAAAACTAAAGTATTTCACAATTTATGTTATACTACTACTAATTACGGCACCGATCATCATTTAATGATGGCTACTCTTCATAGGGATCTAGGTGGTTGAACATATGAGTAAGTGGGGAAGAACTAGAAATTATAGATTGCCGTCTCTAAAGCAAGGATACGTACTTGTAATAGCTGAGAAGACTAGGGCAGCATCCAGGATTGCTCAAGCGCTAGGCTTAAGGTTTGGAGGTAAGGTATATGGTGTTCCATTTTGGGAAGGACGCTTCAATGGCAGATACTACGTCGTTGCACCTGCTGCAGGACACCTGTTTTCATTAAAAACTAATGATAGAAGCTATCCCGTATTCTCATATGAGTGGGTGCCAAGGTGGTTAACGGAGAAAAATGCCGGATACACGAAGAAGTACTATATGGCGATTCAGGCATTAGCAAAATCAGCTGCTTTATTTGTTAACGCCTGCGACTTTGACATTGAAGGTTCCGTAATAGGGTATCTAATAATAAAGATGCTCGGTGACGTTAGAAAAGCGTCAAGGGTGAAGTTTTCATCTTTAACTATTGAAGAATTGAGGGAGGCTTTTAGAAGTCGTCTCCCAGGCCTTGACTGGGACATGATTGAGGCTGGCCTATGTAGGCACGAGCTTGACTGGATATGGGGGATAAATGTTAGCAGAGCCTTAATGGATATATACAAGTTACTTGAAGGAAAAAAACTAACGTTGAGCGCTGGTAGAGTTCAGAGTCCCACACTCTTAGAGGTGCTAAAGCGGTATGTTGAGCGTGAAACTTTCGTACCTTCGGTGTTCTTTAACATAGCACTCTACATTGAGATTAATGGCAAGACCTACAAGCTCCAACAGGCATCACCGCCTCTCAAGAGGCATGAAGAGGCCAAAAACATTGCCAGCATGCTGAGGGAGACAGGATTCATAGAGGTTGCTGATGCTGAGCAATTCGTAAAGAAACTTAATCCTCCTCCACCATTCAATCTGCCAGATCTTCAAGTAGAGGCATCGAGAATTTTAGGGTTATCTCCGTCAATGACTCTTAAATTAGCCGAGGACCTTTACCTTGACTCCTTAATTAGCTATCCTAGGACGAACTCGCAGAAATTACCGCCTACATTAAATAATAGGAAGATAATTGAAAATCTCGGTAAGTTACTCTGTTATAGAAGTTATGCTAGTGAGTTAATAAGTAGAGGAATACTCAGACCTGTCATGGGCACTAAGGACGACCCTGCTCATCCTGCTATATATCCTACTGGCTACCTACCTACACGAGAATTAAAAGGTAGGAAGGGACAATTATACGATCTTATTGTGAGAAGGTACCTTGCGTGCTTTTATAACCCAGCATTAATTAGGAGTGTGTCATATAAGTTCAGATTTAAGTCTCTTACATTCGTTCTTAATGGTCAGAGGGTAATTAGGGGCGAGTGGCTTCGTGTGTATCCATACACAACTGTTAATGAAGTGAATGTGCCGTACCTTCGAAAAGGTGATAAAGTCCGCATAGCTAAAGTGAGAATAATTAAGGCATACTCTAAGCCGCCGTCACACTACTCAAAAACAGCATTACTTAAGTGGATGGAGAGTGTTGGCATAGGTACGGAGGCTACCAGGGCTGATATAATAGAGACATTGTTTAGGAGAGGGTATTTAAAGAAGAGCGGGAAGGCTGCTGTGATTACTGAACTAGGTATACTTGTAGCAAAAATCCTCTCTAGACTTTTCTCTGAATTAACAAGTATTAATTTAACACGTGAGTTTGAGCAGGCACTCGAATTAGTAAGGCTTAGGAAAACTTCACGTCTCGAGGTAGTCAATAAGGCTAAAGAGGTTCTTGAACCTAGGCTCATAATGGTGAAAAATATAGTAATGAGTAAAGACCAGGATAAATTAAGGAAGCTTATAGAGGGTGATGAGGTAGAACTAAAATGCTTAATTTGCGGAAGAACATGTGCTTATAATCTTGCAATAGGTAGTAATACATGTTTTTGTGAATTTCATGCCCTAGCTTATGAGCGCATACTTAAGAAGTATAGTGAGTGGCGTGAAGCAATAGGCATGAACTTTCTTGATTACTTAAATGAGTTACTTAGAATCAAGTTGTCCGGGAAGTTTGTTAAGGAAGTAGCTAGAGCCATCATTACTAGAACTGAATTATTAAGGAACATTAGGGATTTTGCTTAGTACATACTTAATGCTAAGTGAAAGATAGCCTAGTACTGGTATTTTTATAATTAATCCATTTACTTTTAGAACCCTACCAATGACTTGATCTGCCCTTATAGGTGGGTCGGGAAAGACATTATTATCACCCTTAGTTACTATAATAATGTAATCAGACTTATTACGTATACCAATCACTCTATGAATTACCAGCGAGCCATCATTTTTTTCATAAACTATTATGTCATTTAAGCTAAGATCATTTATTTTAACTTTATGAACGATAACTATATCACCTGTCTGCAATAGGGGTTCCATGGATCTACCTTCAACAACAGCTAAAAATACTTGGTTAGTAAGAGTGAGGACTATAAGTACTAATATACTCACAAAAATTACTATATTACTGTATACGGCAAGCTTCTTATAATTCATCCTCAATTATCTCCGAAAGATCGATTTCTATGATAGTACCTCCCTTAGATTGCTCCTTTCTCTCCTCCTTTTTCCTCTTCCTCCTTCTCTTGGCTTTTCCAGTCTGGAATTCCACCTCACCCTCAGGACCAACCTTCATTACTGATACTCTTCCCCGCCAACTATATCCGCAGGATGGACACTTAAAAGACCCCATTACAGTAATGGTTATTCTGCCCTCAACGTCAGGTAGAGGTGAAACCAGTTGCCACGTTTTAGATGGCTGTACGTCAGTTCTACACATGGGGCACTTAACCATTATTAGACACCTGTTACATATTGGTGTTAAAAGCGAATAATAATTTTACTTAACTTCATCAGAAACCTTGCCCTTAATCATCTTTAATCATCGCTTTTAACCTTCATCATCACTAACATCTTATGTATCTGCTGTTTTATAAATTACTCATATTTCGAGTATGTGCATGGGGTAGTGTATGGGTCTTGAAGCACTTCAGCCGATATTGACCTGGTTCAGCAATATTAATGGCGGTGGTGTAGCATCATGGTTAGCGGTAGCTGGAATTGCAATTATAGCAGCTGTGGCCCTCGGTTACATAGCCTACGGCTTGGTGAAATTTGCAAAATTAGTAATTAATATGAGAGTTAAGGAGTTTTCACTGCTTCTTTTAGCGGTGGGTGCTGTATTTGTAGGATTAGCAATACTACTACCCTAAAAAGCGTTTTTACCGGAATACATCGCTTCCTCACCCAAATAATCCTCTATTCTTAGTAATTCATTATACTTAGCAGTTCTTTCTGATCTAGCGGGTGCTCCAGTCTTAATTAACCCTGTTTCAAAGCCTACCGCTATATGAGCTATGGTGACATCTTCGCTGTCACCGCTTCTGTGACTTATTAT
>CAYZJX010000092.1:0-5217 GCA_964479035.1 uncultured Desulfurococcaceae archaeon | reverse complement strand
CAGATGCCTAAGTCGTACCTATTAGCATTCTTGACTAGTGGGTAGTCCCAGTGCTTTATGTTGTCGTGGTCAGGCCTGCTGAACGGTATTCCCGTAGGTATGTCAGCCCATATGTAGTTCCTGAAGGAGGGCTCTAGCTCCTCTATCAAGTCCTCCCTGATGTACAGTATTCCCGCACCCTCAGGTCCGAGGAGCCACTTGTAGCTCCCTGTCAGCAGGAAGTCAACACCATCTCTATGAACATCTATGTCTATAGCGCCAGCAGCCTGAAAAGCATCATCTAACACGTAGGCACCGTGCTCATGAGCAATCCTTACAACCTCCTTAACATCGTGTGTGAACCCGCACCAAGGTGTTGTGCGGTTAATGACAACTAGCTTAGTTCTATCATCAACAGCTTTCTCTAAGTCCGACAGCCTGACCTCACCGTTTACACTCTTGACTCTCCTTAACTCAACACCCTTACGCCTCAGGCCCAGCAGAATGTACGGTATTGAGGGGTAGTCAATGTCCGAGAAGACTACATTATCTCCTCTCTCCCACTTAATTAAGTCATTAATTATTAAGTTAGCATGAGTCACTATCCTGTATATGTTAGTTACTTCAGTCTCCTTAGCATGAAGTAGTCTCGCAGCACGCCTAATACACTCGAAGAATACAGGAGTTAAGAATGGGTGAGTTGCTGGATCATACGGAGCTGTATCACTAATTCTCCCTGCCTCATAGAGGGTGAGGCACTCACGCACAGCATTTATCCAGTACCTGCCGGGTGGTGCTTGATCAGCCGCATTCAAGTACACCCAATACTTAAGTATGGGAAATTCCTTCCTATAGGTTTCTAAGCCCAAAAGACCTCACCGTACCGTAAATTTAGGTTAGTATTTTATGGATTAACTCAATACCAACTAAATAAGTACTTAATTACTTACTGTTCACGAGTACCTCCCTTCCCGCTGTTCCCGCTAGAGTCCGGACTTACTGCAGGTACTGCTCGTGTTGGTGGTTTTTCTAGTGCTTCTTCTATAATACGCTTAGTCCAACCTGCCTTCAGTATCCATGCCAGTGCTAGCAGACCTGCACCAATATTGCTTATGGTCATTGCAACCCATATTCCCGTGGTGCCTAGGTTTAATGTTACTGCAAGTAGCATGCTAAGCCCTATTCTCAGTGCCCACAGCCTTATAATCGATACTGCTGCAAAGAACTTCGTGTGCCCCGACCCCATAGCTATGCCCCCACCTATGAAGAATATTCCAAAGAACGGTATGGACAGTGAGAATATACTCAGTAGGTTAGCTCCCTCAGCTATGACGCTCGGGTCATTAATGAATACTGCTATCACCCAGTCTCTAGTCAAGTATATTGCTGCTGCCCCAACAGCTAATATTAAAGTCAGTACAGTTACTGATGTCCTAGCTATTCTCTTAGCCCTATCGTAGAACTCAGCACCTATGTTCTGCCCTACCATAATTGAAGTAGCTCTGTTAACGCCGAAGGTAAATGCTTGCAGTATGTCAATAACCCTGATGCCCACACCGTAAGCAGCTACAGCTGTTGAACCAAACCTAGATACTATACTCATCATGATAGTAAATCCCAGTGCATTTGAAGACCGCTGAATAGCTAGTGGTGATCCCACCGAGACAACCTTACGCAGCCACCACCCCTCCAAGCCGAGGTCATGAAGGCTCACCTTAACCCCTTTATAGCCACGGAAGAGTAAGTAAGTACCGACGACAGAAAGTATGGATCTGGATGCTACTGTTGCCGCTGCAGCACCTACAACACCGAGTGCTGGGAGTCCAAACCACCCAAAGATGAGTATGGGGTCTAAGACCATGTTCGTTAATGACGAAGTCACGCTGAGTACCGTGGGTGTTCTAGTATCACCTAAGCTATTAGCTATGACCATGAAGGCGAAGCCCATGAACGTTATTGGTATACCCACAAATATTACTCTGATGTAACTGACTGCTAGTGGGTAGATGTCGCTGGGGACACCCATTAGTGTGAGGACGTATGGTGCTAGAGCATAGCCTACGATGCTTATAGTGAGGGACATAGAGCCCATGAAGGTTATTAGGTGCCCCGCGCTCTTGCTGGCCATGCGGTAGTTGCCTGCGCCGAAGTACTGGGATATTAGTGCTACACCAGCTGATGAGAACCCGAAACCTATTGAGTAGAAGAGCATTATTAATGGCCAGCTCACAGTCGGTGCTCCGAAGGACTCCTTACCTAACTTACCCAGCCAGAAAGCATCTACTAAATTATAGGAAATCTCAACAAAATTCGCTAGTATGACTGGCCAGGCAAGCCAGAACATAGTCCTGACTATGTGACCGCTTAAGATCTTCTCCCTCAGATGTATTACTGTGGCCTCCTGCCTCATTACTGTATTCCTCTGGAATACATTTTTCAGAAAGATACTTTAGACGCCCTATTAAAACTTTACTGGGGACTATTTCGCAAATACAGTATAAGGTAGGTCAGCCATGGATGAGGTCAAAGCAAAGGGCATGCTCAAGGCATTCATGCTAGGTATAATAATTCAGAAGGGCAGGGTCCACGGATATGAAATATATAAGGACCTCATAGATCTAGGTAAGAACAAGTGGAGGCCCTCGATAGGAACCATCTACAGAATGCTTAATGAAATGGTTAAGGAAGGACTAATAGAGAAACAGGAAATTATTGAGGGTAAGAGGACCGTAATATACTACAGGCCGACCCAGCAAGGAATAATTGAGTTTGTTGTGAGGAGCAAGCTATTTCTTGAGAAAGTATATCTAGGGCTGAGCCTCCTAACAGCAACATTACAGGAACTTAAGAAGGCAGGAATGTCAGATGAAGAATTAGAGCAGAAGGTAAGAAAAATACTTGAGCTTCTCAAGAAGTATTTCTGACTTAATAATCAGTCACATACTTCAAAATTAGTGGTAAGCCATGAAAAGCTTATTGAGGGAGGTCATGGAACCTTAAATATATGTCAGTGTCTTAGATTATGTGGTGGTTTTCACGAAGGTAATGGTGCCTCTTGAGGTGAGAGAGGGGCTTAAGTCACGCATCTCAGAGCACTTCGGTAGAGCGCCCTTCTTCGCGATTATTGACCTAAGCAGTAGTGACGTTAAGGTAGATTTCATTGAGAATCCCAGGCGCTTAGGCTACAGACCCGGGGAGTATGCTTTAGTGCGTGGAGTTGAGTACGTAGTTATTAGAGGTGGCATAGGTGTGAAGGCCTTAGAGTTATTGAGGAGGCATGGAATAAAGGTGATTGAAGTTAGTGGCGAGACTCTAGAGGATACTATTAAGGAACTTAAGTCAGGTAGCTTTCATGAGTACGTAGGTGAGGGCTGTCCCGGGGAACACCACTAACTCATTCGATCTTTAGTTTGTGGTAAGTATGAGCAGTGGATCGCAGGGACTCAGCAGGTCTTACGAGATATTCGAAGAGTACTGGAAGATGTATGATGAGTGGTACATGAGGAACTATGCTGTATGGGTAAGTGAGTGCTTGTGCCTGAAGTCGCTCGGTACTGCTGGCTTAGTACTCGATGTTGGTGCTGGAACCGGAGTCTTCAGTAAGTGCATGCGTGGCTATGTGGTAGGGGTTGACCCTGCACTTAAGCCCCTAGCCCTAGCTGCTGAGAGGGAGGTCACACCTGTTTCAGCATTCGGTGAGTACCTCCCCTTCAGGAGTGAGGTGTTTGACTGGGCCGTACTCGTAGTTACTATATGCTTCCTCAGTAATCCACTTAAGGTTCTGCAGGAGGTGCGCCGCGTCCTTAAGCTTAGTGGTTACATCGCCACATGCTTCATACCTAAGGAGAGTGAGTGGGGTAAGTACTACATCATGAAGGCATGGAGAGGTGAGTCCGTGTTCTACAAGTACGCTAGATTCTACAGTGTGAGGGAAGTACTTGACCTCTTATTCAGCGCAGGATTTAGATTCAAGGAATTTACCTCAACCCTATGTAGAGACCCCCACTCACCACCAGCTGTAGAGTACCCTAGTAAGAACCCGTGGGGGTGCGGGTTTGTGTGCGTGAAGGGTGTCAAGCATTGAGGAAGTACGAGCTCTCATACTACAGTTTCTATATTAGCTAAGGGGATCTGAGGGTTGCACATGGCATCAGATGGTGAGAGTTTAAGGAGTGAGGTGGCAGCGGGGGGTGGCAGGTACTTAGTTATTGTAGTTCTATGTTCCTTGATTATCGTTATTACATCAATTAAGCATTTGTGGTCGATCTTCATACCGTACGTTGAGGCCGAGTTCATGATTACTAGGTCAGTCAGTGTACTGCCTTTTAGTCTACTGAACGTAGCTAATATTCTCGGGTTCCTCAGTACTAACTACCTGAAGGATATACTTGGGCTCAGGAAGTTACTTGCTGTAACTACTGCGTTAATGACTCTAGGGCTCGTACTAGCTGCTGCATCACCTAACGTAGGAGTGCTGATAGCGTCCTTCGCGTTCATGTATGGCCTAGGCCACTCCTTCGGGTACGTACTAGCTGTGTCACTAGGTGTTAAGTGGTTTCAAGGCCGTAGGGCAGGTGTGGCTACAGGCATTATTGTTAGTGCTTACAGCTTAGGTATCCTCACCCTATCCCCTCTGACTACATACCTAATACAGTACTTTAGGAGCTGGAGAGCCCCCCTACTGATTTATAGTGCAGCAGCTTTCGCTGTAATGGCTGCATCAGTTGCTGTACTTAGGGAGCCCTCCCAGCAGAGGGTAGTGGCTGCCCCACCTAGGCTAGGTCTTGCCGAAGTGATTAAGTCTAAGAAATTTACTTTAATAGCTACAGCCCTCTTCCTAACAACCTTATTTGACGGACTCATAGTAGGTAACCTAGTACCTCTAGTTGAGGAAGTAACCGGTGTTGACCCTATGACGGCTTCGCTGGTCATGAGCATCTACTCAGCTATCGCAATAATCAGTAGGGTGGCTGTTGGTGCTGTGAGCGAGTACTCAGGTATTTTAAGGACATTAGCTGCAGTCTATGCTTTAGCTGCTGCTAATGCAATACTCTTCAGCTCATACAGGAACTTACCACTAATTATACTAGGAACCTCAATATCAGCACTACTCTTCAGCGCCAACATAACTCTAACACCCCTCATAGCCTCGCATATTTGGGGGCCTGAAAACCTCGAAGCTACCTACGGCCCTCTACTAACTGCAATGGTCTGCGGAGTACTTGTAGGTCCAATTAT
>CAYZJX010000091.1:0-5328 GCA_964479035.1 uncultured Desulfurococcaceae archaeon | reverse complement strand
ACAGTAAGTGGCTTAAGAGCTGATGTGCAGGGCTTAAGGCAGGATGTTGGCGGAGTATCCAGTAAGGTAGATGAAGTAAGCGCTAGCTTAAGTGGTAAGGTTGACGCTCTAATGCCAGCAGTGTGGGTAGCTGTAGTATTTGCGCTGCTGGCATTCATCTTCGCACTACTCTCCTGGATGACAGTAAGGAGGGCACTAGCAAAGTAAGACAAAAATAAAGCTAAATATAAAATCAAAACCTTTTTTCTTCACTTTTCAACTTCTACTTGGTGATACTTCTGAGAGCTGCTATTATAGCTGGTGGTTTTGGAAAGCGGCTCAGACCCTTAACTGAGGAGAAGCCTAAAACATTAGTAGAAGTAGCGGGCAGACCTATTCTTGAGTGGCAAATAATATGGCTTAAGAAGTACGGCATAGATACAGTAGTTATTTTAGCGGGTTATTTGAGGGAAAAAATAATAGAATTCCTTGGGTCTGGAGTCAGGTTTGGTGTGAGTGCCGTATATGTTGTTGAGGAGGAGCCACTGGGTACTGGGGGAGCTCTAAAGAATGCTGAGGCAATACTGAAGGACGGAATTTTCATAGCAACAAATGGTGATATAATTACTAATATACCTGTGAGTAAGTTAGTTAATGCACTAACTAATTCGGATGCTCTAGCAGCACTGGCCTTAGTGCCGCTTAAGTCACCCTACGGTGTTGTTGAGGTGGATGATAATGGGTATGTGAGGTCATTTATTGAGAAGCCAGTGATTGAGCACTACTTAGTAAATGCTGGTGTGTACGCTATGAAGCCTGAAGTATTTGAGTACATACCAGTTAAGGGAGATCTGGAGAGAGATACATTTCCGAAACTAGCTGAGGAGGGTCTATTGAGGGGCGTTGTTTTCAGAAACGTATATTGGCGCTCAATAGATACAATAAAGGATGTCGAGGAGGCTGGTAAGGAATTGAGTAGTGGATTACCGGAGGTGAGTGAGTAGTGGGTTTCTTCTCCTCCGAGTTAGCTATTATAGCTTATAGAGGAGCTAGTGCTTACGAACCAGAAAATACGTTGCCAGCAATAACTAGGGCGCTAGAGCTTGAGGCAGATGGGATATTAGTCGATGTGAACGTAACTAAAGATAGAGTTCCCGTCATATTTGCTGACGATAAACTACTTATTGAGGGGAAGGAGGCGTACTTAGGTGAGATAGAGTACTCAGTATTAAGAGAAAAAGTCAGAGTAGGTAAGGAGTGTTATGTGCCCACACTCGATGAAGTCGTAGACTTAGTTAAGGGTAAAGCAAAACTTATCGTAATACCTAAAGTTGAGGGGCTGGAGGAGTCATTAATTAACAAGTTAGTGGAGAAGGGTATCATTAATGACGTAGTAGTAGCTTCAAGGAATATCGAAGTGCTCAGGAGGTTTAAGGATATAGGTAAGTTCATTAAATTAGCTAATATAGTAAGTCACCCGTTTCCCCACGTTGATAACTTAAGGAGGCAGGGCATATCCTTCATTATGATGCCTCCAGGACTAATTAGAGGCAGAATAGTTAAGGAAGCACATACTAGGGGTATGGAGGTAATTGCCTGGATTGTTAATGATGCCGCTACATTAAGTAAGGTAGTTAACTTAGGTGTTGATGCGGTAGTTACTGAGAAACCAGACATAAAGAGAGAGTTTAAACACATTATCGAGAAGTACTGAGGACTGTCAGCTACCCCTAATGTTCATCACGTACTATTCAGAGGGCATGACTTTCATCAGCAATTAAGTAATTTTCTTAAAACAATAAATTTTTACCGGAATTTTAGGGCAGAAGTTCTCAATGTTTTGCCTTCCTGCAAGCGCCTGAGTCAAGTAAGTACTTGAGGATTTCCTCCTCACTAGCATTAAGGAATTTCTTAATGAAGTCCAAAGGAATTGTCAGGTATGCCTCATTTTCTATAAGTCCTACTTCCCAACTAACGTTCTTTAGCCATGAGGTATCCTTAAGTAGTAGGGAAGCAAGAGCTTCAGAAAATAGTGAGTAACCTAAGCTTGAATCGTGGAATTTAGCTAAAGCTCTAAAAGCAATCTTAACTTTCTTTTGACCTGTTATTGAAGATATAGATATAGTTCTCTGCGCATTACTTTTTAAATAAAGTGCAAGGGCACTAGCTAATGTTCTTAGCGCTTGCAAGCAGCTCTTCATGCTTACTGCTACCTACACTAAGTATTTCTTAAGTAAAATATAAAGTAATGAGGCGTAGGTAAGAGTAGGGCTACTCAACTCTTTTTCTTAATACTACTCTCCAAGATGTAGGCATTAGTAGTGTTATAGCAGGTATTAACTCAAGTCTACCCAACCACATATGTAGTGCTAGCAGGACCCTACACACATCATTTAACTTAAATAAGTCGAGGTAGCACGGCCCTACATTTCCTTGAGCTGAGGCGACAGCTGATAAGGACTGAAACGGATCATAGCCGAAAGCCGTTAGTACAACAGTCCCAATTACTATACCGATAAGGTAGGTCATGATGAACATAAATAATCTAAGAATATCATCTTCCTTTAAGATTTGGGTCCCTATTTTTACGGGCTTAATAGCTCCGGAAGGTAGGAATGGTTGCTGTAGCTGATTAATCATTATTTTTACCGAAGCGACTATCCTGCCAACCTTAATAGCACCACCTGTCGAACAGAGGTTACCCCCAATAAACATGAGGGTCAATAGAATGAACTTAGATAATGAAGGTAATGTATTTATGTTTATTGTAGTATAGCCCGTAGTCGTCATTATTGATATTGACTGAAACACGGCATATCTTAAGGCATTGATTGGATCTATCCCCATGCGGCCTATCACATCAAGCGATATTAGGGCCGTGGATGCGAGCACTATGAGTATGGCGGCCTTAACCTCATAGTACTTAAAGAATGCCTTCGGCCCGCGAACAATAAGTATGTAATGTGCCAGGAAGTTAATTCCACCAGCAAAAGAAAAGAACGCAAGAGCCATCTCAACAGCAGGGTTATTAAAAGCAGCAATGCTCGCCGTCTTAGTTGAGAAGCCACCTGTTGCTAATGCCGTGAAGGCATGTGCGATCGAGTCAAACCAGCTAACTCCAAGGAACTTTAGTGTCAAAATACATGCTACTGTTAAGCCAAGATAAATAATCCATATGGACTTAACCGTCTCCCACGTCGATGGCTTGATCCTGACGTCACGTGCCTCAGCTACATAGAGCCTCCAGAGACTTATGCCACCCCCACTGGGTATTGTTATGAATATGAGGAATAGCATTACGATACCTGCTCCACCCAGCCACTGCGTTAGAGCTCTCCAAAATAGGACGGACCTAGGCACAACCTCAATTACCTTAATTAGGGTCATTCCCGTGGTGGTAAATCCGGACATGCTCTCAAAGAAGGCGTCTACCCAGCTCATACCTATTGTGTATACATAGGGTATGCCACCAATAAATGCCACAACAATCCAGCTAATACCCGAAATTACCAGGGCTTCAGCTATTGTTATTGAGCGGGGCGGTCGAAATAAGTAACCAATAGCCAGTGATAATGAAAGCGTAAGCAGCCCCACATAAAGGAACACCATCGCCTCGTAGGTCTCACCATAAATTAAGCCTATTAAGGCAGGCATTAAGAGTGTTGCACCTACTATGCTAGTAACTCGAAGAACCACACCTGCGATTACCGATAGGCTTCGTACATGCATTAACTCGGTATTTAAGGTCATGTTCACTGCCTTCTCAATTATTCTACCGAAACCAACACTCAAATAAGCATTTACTGACGCTTTAAAAGTATAATAAAATTTAATTTCATACTCTATTACGAGAGTTAGCAATTAAGCCTCAGCTACTAAGCTATAATGAATGTGACAGGCAAGCTTACTACAGTTTAATATTTAACTACCCATTATTCGGTTCTATTAAAATGGTTATATAAGTAATACTCTCATAATATTCGAGTAACTGATTTTTGAGGTCAGGTAATACACAATTAGCTACTCGAAAGTTTGATTATTAATTTCCTAATGAGCATATTATTAGGTAGTTCCTTAACCTCTGGAATAGGTTATATGTTAGCAAATGGGAGTGGAAAGTGAAAATCATTACTGAATTAGCAAGCGAGGATGAAGTAGCTAAGTACCTTAGGGAATACAGCTTACTTTGGTTTAGGCGGAGGTACGGAGGCTTTACACCTGCTCAAGCCATGGCAATCCCCCAGATTAAGAAGGGGCATAATGTACTTATTTCAAGCCCTACAGGTAGCGGTAAGACCCTAGCAGCATTCCTAGCTATTATAGATGAATTATATAGCATGTATGAGCGGGGAGAACTTGAGGAGACTATTTATGTTGTTTATGTTTCTCCTTTGAGAGCATTAAATAATGATATGAGGAAAAACCTTATTGAACCAATAGAGGGCATTAGGGAGGCGGCTGAAAAATTAGGCGTGGAGCTACCTGAAATTAAGGTAGCTGTAAGAACTAGTGATACATCACCTTACGAGAAGCAGAAAATGGTTAAGAGTCCGCCACACATACTAATAACTACTCCCGAGTCGCTGTCAATAGCGCTCACTGCACCTAAATTTAGAGAAAGGTTGAGAACAGTCAGGTGGGTTATTGTAGATGAAATACACGAGCTAGCTAACAGCAAGAGAGGAGCACACTTAAGCTTAAGTCTTGAGAGACTAGAGGAATTAACTGAGAGAGAACTACAAAGAATAGGGTTAAGCGCAACCATAGCTCCTCTAGATGAAGTGGGAAGATTTCTTGTAGGCTTTAAGGATGATGGAACACCAAGGGACTGCGTTATAATTGATGCTAGATTCTTTAAGCCCATGGAAGTTAAGGTAATAGCACCTAAAGTAGACATAATAAGGGCCCCAGCTGACATACTTAATAACGCAATCTATAGAACCTTAGAGACGATAGTCAAAAAACACAGGACAACACTGGTATTTACAAATACCAGAAGTGCTACTGAGAGAGTGGTCTATAAATTAAAGAAAATATTCGAAAAGAACGGCGTAGTAGATGCAGACCAGATAGAAGCACATCACAGCTCCCTAAGTCGCAATGTAAGACTAGAGGTTGAAAATAAGTTAAAGGAAGGTAAGCTAAGGGCTGTTGTTTGCGTTTCACCTGATACATCAATCTATACTAATGAGGGAATCAAGAAAATAGCTAGCTTGAAGGGAAGCGAGGAAATTCTTGGAGTACTAGATTTTAGAGTAGTAGCTAACAAATATAGGGAACCGCATGAAATTAATTATGACGCTGATGGACTCTCCTTAAGAACTGCTTTAGGTTTTGAAGTTAGAGTAA
>CAYZJX010000090.1:0-5340 GCA_964479035.1 uncultured Desulfurococcaceae archaeon | reverse complement strand
CACCCTTGTACATAATGGCATACTCTCATTTACTGCAGTGTTACCAGCAAATTACTTATTTGTCACTAGCTTTAGTATCCTTAATCACTTTTTCATAGTCTGAAGTTATTCTTATTTAGTATTAGCTAACACATGGATTCTCCTTGTTTAACTACTGAGAGAACCTACTAGTACTATTAGATAAATACCTTATTACTCTGAATGCTTAATTATAGCTATGGTGACGTCATGGAGTTTAAGATTAAAGACGTTAACTTAGCTAAAGACGGCTGGACCCAGATTGAGTGGGCCGAAAGACATATGCCGGTCTTAATGAGAATAAGAAGAGAATTTGAAAGGGATAAACCTTTAGAAGGAGTTAAAGTCGCAGCAGCACTGCACGTTACTAAGGAAACGGCAGCACTTGTTAGGACATTAAAGGCGGGTGGTGCTGAGGTCTGGCTTGCAGGAAGTAACCCGCTGTCAACTCAAGACGAAGTTGCTGCTGCACTCGTTGAAGACGGCATTAAAGTATTTGCTTGGCGAGGTCAGACGCCTGAGGAGTATTACTGGTGTATTGAGAAGGTCGCCTTATCATATCCGCATGTAGTTATGGATGATGGAGCAGACCTGCATGCGTACCTACATAGTAAGGGTGTTGATGTAGGGAGAAAAGTCGCTGGTGGCACTGAAGAGACCACGACAGGTGTAGTAAGGTTAAGATCGCTAGAGAGGGATGGAAAGCTATTATATCCTGTAATTGCGGTTAATGATGCACTAACTAAGTACTTATTTGACAATAGGTACGGTACTGGCCAATCAACCCTAGATGGCATATTAAGAGCTACCAACATACTACTTGCAGGTAAGGTAGTTGTTGTTGCTGGGTACGGGTGGGTGGGAAGAGGCATAGCAATGAGAGCTCGTGGCATGGGTGCCAGAGTAATTATCACTGAAGTCAATCCTGTACGTGCGCTTGAAGCGGTCATGGATGGTTACGAAGTAATGCCTATGACTGAAGCCGCCAAGATAGGTGATGTCTTCATTACGGCGACTGGAAATAAGGATGTAGTAAGAACTGAGCATTTTAGGTTAATGAAAGATGGAGCTATATTAGCTAATGCAGGCCACTTTAATGTCGAGATAAGTGTGAGTGAACTGAAAAAAATAGCTGTTAGTAAGCGAGTAGTGAGAAAATATGTAACCGAGTATACATTAGACAACGGGAAGAAACTTTACCTATTAGCTGAGGGAAGATTAGTTAATTTAGTAGCTGCAGAAGGACATCCAAGTGAGGTTATGGACATGAGTTTCGCCAATCAAGCCTACTCAATTAAATACATAATTGAAAATAAAGGCAAACTATCTGAGAGAGTCTATAAAGTACCTAGTGATATTGACGAACGTATAGCAAGGCTAAAATTAGAGTCTATGAACATTAAGGTAGATTCCCTCACTGAGGAACAGAGGAAGTACTTAAGTAGCTGGCAGCTAGGAACATGAATATCTAATATAAGTGCTACCTTACACCCTCAGGAATTGATAATTAAGGTTAAGGAGTCCAACCCAATAAATCAATCAGAGCTAGCTGCACATATTTTGACGCACTCCGAGACACAATCTAAGAATTCACTACCTTTTTTGTCTGAGCAGTACTCCATGCATGTCTCCTCGCATTTTAAAGTCTTAGACTTCATTTTAAGCCTCGAAGAAGGATAGAATTATTCCTTAATAAACCTTAAATTACAACTCAAACGGCGGTGACTGAAATATGGGTAGTAAAGGTGAATTACTGGTCGGAGATATTAAAAACATATGGTTCGAGTATGATAGGCAAAATGATATTCTCTATATAAATTTTGGGTACGATATAGAAGATGCTGATGAATCCTTCCTAACAGAAAACGATATAGCTATTAGGATAAAGAACGGTAAAGTAGTTTCTATAACAGTCTTTGACTTCTCGAGAAGAATAGGTCTAGAAATTTAAAGTAAGTAAATCATCAATAATGCTCAAGATTTAGCTGTAGTGATACCTACTAATAACTTGAGTACATTCAAGTAATAGGATGCCGAAATTATCACTGTCAATAAAAATCAATAACAGCATAACTCAATAAATTACAATATTATTTACTTTTTTATCAGCTAGTAAGGCAGGTAATAATCGGACGGATCTATCAAAGGGTAAGCTCGATTCTGTAACACCTAACTCAATTATGTAATCATACAGGTGGTGTTAAGCTTAATAGTTTTCTTATTATTTAAAAACCATGAATGAGAAAGAGCTGGGACATCTGATCGGTGATGTAGAGGCCGCGATATCACTGATAAGCTCCTTTTAAGTCGCTAAGTGTAGGGTGATGTCATTAAGTAAGTCCTAAAAGTAGCAGTAAATTATATTGAACTATTAAAGGTCCAAAGACCAAAGACACTACACTCATTAGCTTAATTAGTATGTTCAGTGAAGGGCCTGCTGCATCCTTCAGCGGATCACCTACAGTGTCACCTATAACACCTGCTTTATGTGCCTCACTGCCCTTACCTCCAAAGTGCCCTTCCTCAATATACTTCTTTGCATTGTCCCAGGTATTACCTACGTTACCCTGGAAGAGACCGAGCAGTAATCCTGTAACTATTGCAGCTATGAGTGCACCTGCAAGTGCGTAAGGACCTAACACGAACCCCACTATTATTGGCGCAAGTATTGCTAAGAGTCCTGGAGTCACTAATCTTTTAATTGCGTATGTGGTAACTATAGCTACAGCCCTACCATAATCAGGCTTTTCTTTGAATTCGAGTATACCCGGCCTCTCCCTAAACTGTCTGCGAATTTCATCTATAAGCACGAAGGCTGCATCGCTCACAGCAATTATTACAAGAGCTATAAATGCAGCAGGTAGCGCTATGCCTATTAACATGCCTGAAACCACCTTAGCATCTAATATTGAGAGAAGCGACATCATCTTCCCTAGGCTGTGTCCAGTAGCCTGCGCTATATTACTTGAGTATGCTGCCAAGTATGCTAAAGCAGTTAATGCTGCCGACCCTATGGCGAAGCCCTTAGATATAGACTTCATTGTATTACCTGCTGAATCTAACTTATCGGTTATTGCCCTGACGTCCTCTCCTAACCCAGCTTGCTCTGCAATTCCTGCCGCATTATCAGTTATAGGTCCGTAGGCATCAGCACTCATAACTATTCCGGTGAGTGACAGCATTCCAACAGCAGCTAATGCAACACCATAGATGCCGAGCCAAAAGTGGTAATAACCTAATATAATGTAAGCCATGAGTTCTGCTAATGCTATTCCTACAGCAGGTATCACAACGCTCAAGAAACCATATGACATACCACTCAGAATGGTTAGTGCAGGACCCATCTGTGACATTCTGGCAACCTTCCTTACTGGTGATTTGTTTTTATTCGTGAAGTAATCGCTAGTCATACCCACTACGATTCCCGCAATTAGGCCCAACAAAACAACGACCCACACCCTCATACCCACCTCATACCCTAGCAACGTCGTTGTCAGCGGATAAGAAATGGCAGCCACTATGACAGCTGATATGACGCTAGAGTATGTAAGCGGTTTGGAAGGATCGCCGCCTTCCTTAACTCTAACAAAAAATGAAGCGACAATAGATGACAAAATTCCTGCTGCTGCAATCGCCAGCGGAACCATAACCCAGCTGGGCCAGTTGCTAGCTTGAGGAGGCATTGTCACTAGACCTTTAATTATTATGTCCTTTATGGCTACTGCACCAATGAACATTGTTGAGATTATGGCACCAACATAAGACTCGAAAAGGTCAGCACCCATGCCAGCCACATCCCCGACATTGTCACCTACATTGTCTGCTATTACGCCAGGATTTCTAGGGTCGTCCTCAGGTATGCCTGCCTCAACCTTACCGACCAGATCAGCACCTATGTCTGCGGCTTTAGTGTATATTCCCCCACCAACTCTAGCAAATAGTGCAACCGTAGATGCACCAAAACTATATCCCACAATGTCCCTTACCGCCTCACTTGTTCCCCCGTAGAGAAGATACTGGACAGCAACAAGTAATGTTCCAAGACCTACCACCATGAGCCCCATAACCATTCCGCCATTAAATGCTAAACGAAGCGCCTTACTTAACCCAAATTCCTTAGCACTATAAGTGGTTCTCACATTAGCGTTTACAGCAACCCACATACCCACATAACCAGCAGCAACAGAAGAGAGAGCACCAAGCACATAGCTTAGGGACATTCTAGGAGATATCACCGCCAGCAGTACTGCTATGATTAGTGCTATAGTTAATATCACGGAGTACTGTTTCTTAAGGTAGGCTTTGGCGCCTTCCTTAATAAATCCCGAAATTTCAACCATTCTGCCCGTACCTTGAGGTGACCGCAATATTATTTTAGCTAGTGTTAGAGCATATACTATAGCTATGAATCCCACAATAGCAGCCATGATAGTGAACATCTTAATACCCTAGATGTATGGCTTAAAGAAAACCTAAAAAAGCTTTTACACACCCACGACTTTATACAGCATCTAATTAATCCTAAATATATTTATGTACTAGAGGACAAGAATTATATAGACGGAATAATGACTCTAGTATTGAGATATCATGGAAGATATACATAGGGGAAGTAAATCATGAAATGCAATAATACAATTAAGCACAAAATAGTACTAGATGTAGCTGAATGCATGGATGCGCGTGCTTGGGTGAAAGCGTGAGTGCGAGCACAACAATATATTCTGGGTGGACATGGGATGAGGTAGTGGGTTCGGCTGCGCTAGCTGCAGCATTAATAAAGAAGGGGAAGAGAGTTTTCATAGAATTCCCCTCACCACAAGAGGTAAAGAGCTTAATTATAAGCGGAGCATACACTATTGGCATCAGTCATAGAGAAGGTGCCATTCTCAGGAATACAACAGCAATAAAGTTCTTTAATGACAAGAAATTAGGTATTATATTCAGGTATGACGGATCAGGTAGGTCTGAAATCATAATGAAGTTTGCTAATGTAAGATCTATAACAGAAACTGTCCTTGAGTATATACTAACACTTAATGAAAAAATTAATGTTCCAGAGCAGCTCCTCAATGACATAGTAAGTATGAATGAGTTAAGGCTCGATAGACTCTCGCGGGTAGGTAAAATAATGTATAAGGCACTAAAAATGAACTACAACAATAAGGAATTTAGAAGGGAGATGTACAATTTTGCATTAAATGCTATTAAGACCAAATCCCTTAAACTGCCTGAGCCAGTAATTAGGGAGGCAACAAAATTTGATGAGGCACTGAAGATAGCAGGCAAGTTAGTTAGGGAGGAACACTATATTAAGTATAA
>CAYZJX010000089.1:2391-5347 GCA_964479035.1 uncultured Desulfurococcaceae archaeon | reverse complement strand
AATTCACTCAAACTGCTGAGCACCTCCAAGTACAATGTCAATTATGTCTGCCATCGTTACGAGCATTACATTAAAGCGATCTGCAAGCGCTCTCAACAGAGTTCTTATTCTTAGTGTATTTACATCATTAAGCCCATTACTCAAGTACTCTCTACCGTATGAGTCCGTAATGTGACCGTATGCAGTAATTACCCCATATTTATCCGCTATCTCAATTCCTTTCTCTATGCTGTCCTCACCTATGTCCCAGTTAGGAGGTATATTGACTATGTCTTGTACGACTTCAGGAGTAAGATTCATGCTCTTGCAAGACAGTGAATACCCCAGCTTTCGAAGTGCCTTAAGTAAGTCGTACGTAGTTCCCCAGCCAGGCGGTCTAAATACCTTACTAAATCTCAGTCCTGCATTCCTGAATATTTCCTCACTAAGTCTCACTCTCCTCACACACTCACTATAGCTCAGTCCTATGAACTCCATTGAGTGATTTACTGCTACACCATTTATGTTATGGTGATTGTAGCCATGAATTCCTAGTTCAAATACGCCTTTGTCAACATAACTACCCAGCCAATTACACCATTCTGGATGCTTATCCAAGCGGAAAGGACTATCCTCCCACTTATTAGTATACTTTAGCTTAAGTACCTTCTTAATTAACCTCTTCAATCCATAGTCATTAGGCTTATCCGTCCAGTCAGGCGTGACGAACAACGTGATCTTCATGTTAGGGAATTCTTCAAGTAAGTCAAGTAAGAATCTGAATTTGCCTTGCTCTTTATCACCACCACAATCCGATATGAATGCACTTGATTCTGGATGAACATCATCAATACTGAGATTAAACAATACGTAGGTTCTCGCGTTCTTGCCTACGTTATTAACCATATAGCACTCCTTATAGACAGTAGTATAGTTGAACATACATAAACTTTATGAACTTTAAGTAAGTATTTCTAGAACCTTGATTATATGCTCAGTTTGAGCTAATCCTCACTAACGCCCTCAATAAATCTTCTTAAATACTTCCTCTTCCTTCTTAAATCCTCAATATTGTGCTTAATTATTTCAATGAGGTAGCCCTCCTCTCCAGGAACCCCATAACCTACGATCTCACCATCTACTTTCAAAATAGGATATTCGTTCTCACCGAAAGACTCAACAATTATTACTTCTTCCCCTAGCTCGCTCTCAATAATTTCTTTAATTTCATAAAGCCATTGCTTAACTGTATAAACCCAGTATGATTCCTTACGACCAACAATCTCAAGGGTAACCATCTCCATGCTCCTACCCCCAATACTACTTCCATAACTAATAAAGCGATTCTAAGAGCACCAAGACAATATAGTTACCTCCTATAAAAAGTATTACAAGCAGAAAATGTAATGTTTTAAATATAAGTACATAAAACCAAAGCACTACGCCCTCTGCTAAGATCTCACCGCTACTCATCGAGAATCAACTTTAATGAGGCTCTCTCCTAAATCAGTGATGTTCCCGCACATATCATTAGCACGATGTCTTAAAATTAGGTGAAAAAGTAAAATTCTCATCCATATAATCCACTACAGTAATTAGAAACAGTATAGGGTGAACGCTGTGCTCCCTCCCCACCTAAGGGTAGATTTTAAGTTAGCTGAGGAAGTTATTTCAGAATTTATTAAGAGTATTGTTGAGTCAGCTGCTGCTGACGGAGTGGTCATAGGATTAAGCGGTGGTGGCGACTCAGCTGTTACAGCCGCACTAGCTACTAATGCACTAGGAGTATCTAAGGTTAAGGTCGTCTTCATGCCTGATACTGAATCAAGCAAGCTTTCTGAGTTAGTAGCAAATAAGGTAGCTGATAGGCTCGGTCTCAAACTAAAGACCTTGGAAATTACTGACGTGGTTAACTGCTACTTAGAGAAGGTTGGCTTAAGCTATACTAATGCACCTAAGGTAGCTAAGGGAAATATCAAGGTTAGAACCAGAATGACACTTCTTTACTTAATAGCTAACCTAGAGAATAGACTAGTCCTCGGCACAAGCGATAGGTCAGAGTGGCTCATAGGTTACTTCACTAAGTGGGGTGATGGAGCAGCTGATGCTTACCCAATAATAGGTCTTTACAAGACTCAGGTTAGGGAGTTCGCTAAGTACTTGGGGTTACCACCTGAGGTCATTAGTAGGCCTCCGACCCCTGACTTATGGCCTGGGCACACGGCTGAGGGCGAGTTAGGGATTACTTACGACTTAATTGATGAAGTACTGTACAGACTATTCGATGAGGGCCTTCCACCGGAGAAAATTCCTAAGATTTCAGGTGTTCCTAGGCAGGTAGTTGAGAAGGTACTAGAGCTACACAGAAAATCTGAGCATAAGAGAAGACCTCTTAAGGCACCATTTACTTCATTTAGAGACCTTGAAAAAATTAGGAGGTAAGCTATACTATATACTCTGAAGTAGTGAGCCATAAATCATATAGTTTTCTTAATTCAGTGAGAGGGTCTTCAGAATAGTCTACCCTGAGATTAAGCAGTACGTCAAAATCTATGCCAAACTCAGGGTGCTCACCAACAATAAGTATTGCCGCACTCCTGTCACCTCTTCTATCACCTCCTGCCTCATGCCCTGCCTCAAGAGCTGAAATTATTCTACTAGATAAGTTACCTGTAGAACCCTCAAAGACCCTGCAGACTTCTCTAACAACTTCAGTACTTCTTAGTAAGTTACCCGCACACGCATATCCCTCCTTAGTAACTGCTTCATAAGGTGTAGGTATTTCACTTCCGCTGTAAGCTACGGTCTTACCAGTAGAGTCAACAGCTACTAACTGCCTCAACTGAGGTGAGGGGTCCTCGCTTAAGGCTAATTTAACAGCCTCACCAACACCCATACCCTTACTCACGTACTCTATAACCCTCTTCCCTAGTACAGGGTTCGTGTATGCCTGAGTAGCTACTGCAGCTACACCTGC
>CAYZJX010000089.1:0-2291 GCA_964479035.1 uncultured Desulfurococcaceae archaeon | reverse complement strand
AGTGAGCCGTAATCCTTAATCCAATATGTTGCTTCGATTTCCTTAATTAGTAGGTACGTTAGTGTGTAGGTACCTATAAGACCCGTAGTGAGTAGTGCTAAAGCTGCTGGATATGCAATAATATTCGCTATTCCCAGACATAATGGGCTGTACGTCGGGCACGCTAGTGACGTAATGAAGTTCTTGCCTAGATATGCGAGCTCCACAATTAAGTTGGCACCAAAAGCTAGAATAACAGACATTATTATAGCTCCTAAAGCTAGTAGGTCTCTTCCATTCCTTAACTTCAATGACACCCCAAGCAGTGACACCATAACTATGTAAGCACCTAATACTATAGATCCAGCTACCCATGATGCAGGCCCTACTTCCAACGCCGTTAACTTATAAGTGAACACTATAAATGATGATATAAAGAAGGCGCTAACAACAATTATTGAGTACCCTAAGTACTTACTTGACATTAGAGTATAGCCCCCTAATTTTCCGGGTTAAACCTATAAAACAACACCTAATTAAAAATCAATATTAAAAAGAGGTAAACTTAAGTAGTAAGGAATTACCCGGTTAATACCTCTAGCTCTTAGCCTTCATGTACCATATAGTTGGATTCCTTGACTGCAGGTATATCTTACCTATTCCACGTACCTTGAACACAAAGCCCTCGCCACCAAATAATAGTGTTTTTAAGCTACCGAACTTCCTTATGTCGTACTCCAGGCTGTCATCCATTGCCACCAAGTGCACGTTATCTATTGTGAGCTTCTCATCAGGCTTTACCTCACGCTCTACGATGCTGCCGTACGCATTAACCCATACACCACCAACACCGGTAAAGTGAAGCCACATCAGCCCACCACCACCGAATATTCCTCTAAGCCCCCTCCACACCACCCTATGCCTAATGTCGCCGTGGCTAGCTAGGTAGCACTTATCATTAACAATAACCCCCTTACTTCCATCCAGCCTTATATACATTACGTCACCAGGTATTGGAGGAGATAACCAGAGTGTAGCAGGAGAGCCCCCAGCTTTATAAACATTAACAAATAATGACTCACCTGTAGTAAGCGCCCTAAGAAGTCCTCTGCTCTTAGTCTTTACCTCAACTTCGCCCTCAATCATCATCAGTGCACCTGCTTCAGCCTCAATACTCTCTCCAGAGTCGAGATCAACCTTAAGAACAGAGTACGCTGGCCTGTAGAGAATCTCATACTTCATGAGATAATCACCAGGGTTGAAGATATCGCGTACAGTTATAAAGTTTTACTTAACTAATTAATTCTTTACTTCTAAACGATGTTAATCCATTACTACTACCCATGCAATACCGCTTCCTCTTACCGTATCATTCTATGTGTTTTTGTTTTATTGTGATACGGTTTCATTGGCTCCACCTCGTCTCGGTATCATTGAGTCATGGGTGGCTGTCGAGCCCAACGGCATGAGGCCCCATCTGTGTTTAGCCCAGCAGGGCTCGGAGCATGACTCCCATTGCCTGCACACCATGAAAGCAGTGAGGCACCACATTATAAGTGTATTAGCTCGAAACACAATAATACAAAAACATTCAAAACACTACAGTCTAATGTTACTGCCCCGTACTGCCAGTTAATGAGTAGAAACATAAAAAGGATCCTTGAGGGATGTTCTTGGGTTTACCCATGGTTAAGGTCATTGCTTCAGCACCAGGTAAAGTTACATTATTTGGCGAGCACGCAGTTGTTTATGGTCATCCAGCTGTAGTAGCTGCAATAGGTAGGAGAGTTTACGTTACAGCTAAAGCCAGGGAGGACAGCGCAGTGAGAATTGTTGCTTCAGACCTTAAGGTCCCGGGCGTCACCGTAACATATACTCCTGAGGAAATAGTTATCGAGACCGACTATGGGGTCGTACTGTCAGCTACCTCATACCTTAACAAGGCTGTTGAGCTTACCTCAGAGTACCTAGGGGTTAAGAAGGGTGTTAATTTAGAGGTCAAGTCAGAAATGCCTGTGGGTGCTGGATTAGGTACTTCAGCAGCTGTATCAGTAGCTACTATAGCCGCGTATGCCTGGACCGTCGGGAGACAGCTCAGTAAGAATGAAATAGCAAAACTGGGGTGGGAGGTCGAGAAGGCTGTTCAGGGTATTGCATCACCTATGGATACAGCAATAGCTACCTATGGAGGATTCATAAAAATTAAAATCACAGGAAATAATGAATTCAGCAAAGAGCACTTAAGAGTAGAAAGTGACCTACCTATAGTTATAGGGTATGTTGAACGTGAGGCAAGCACTAAGGTGCTTGTT
>CAYZJX010000088.1:0-5519 GCA_964479035.1 uncultured Desulfurococcaceae archaeon | reverse complement strand
ATGACTGCTCTTATTCTCTTACCTGACTTAATCATCCTATATCGTTTATAGTAATTTGTCTTGCCTTCTCTTCTCCGTCTCCTAGGTACTTTGTACTTAGGGCCTCTTGCCATACTATCTTACCTCGTAACCCATATCCCTTAAATGCCTCTTGAGATCGGCTAAACAAGTAAATGTCCCGCCTTTAGCTAGCATGTAAAGCCTCCTATATATTCTCCTATTCTCTTTCTCATCCTTACTGAAAACTTTGTGATCTCTTAACCATCTTAAGTACCTCCGTATCTTTCTTACTGTTGTAACCCACCTCTCCTTGCTATCAGCTCTAGCATCTTTTGCACCTTTCCTCCTTCCCGGGCCTCTTCTATGACCTTTCTTCCTCTTTTCATGACGCTCCTTCCACCTGCCACGCGAGTTCCTACGTGCTTGCTCTACCCAAATAACCCCCTCTTTTATTAACCTCTTTATATCCTCACGTCTAAGTGCAGCTTCTACATCCTCTATTCTCTCAGGGTCTATTCTAATTCGTGAAACACCAACACCTAAGACTTCTGCTGCCAGTCTTTTCTGCATACTTAGGTCAGGCATTCAGCATTCACCTCGCATTAGCCACTAAGAAACCTAATTCCTCAGCTTTTCTAATTATTTCAGCTCTCTTCCTAATACCTACTGTCGACCCTACGTATATTATTACTTCTGAAGGATTCAGACCCTCTAATTCTCTTATATTATGGATTACCACAGGCTTCAATCCGGATGGATGAAGACCTCTTATATACTTTGGTGTACGATAGCCAACACTCACTATAGGTGGGTAACCCTTTTCCTTTATTCTTACCGGGTTATCTATACCCTTAGGCCTTCTCCACTTAAGATCGTTCTTAAACTTTGGGAACTTCCACCACAAATGCCTAAGAAATTCAGGCTTTTTCTTACTCCTGATCATCCTAATAATTTTCTCTCTATTTTCTCTAACCCGGTACTGACCACCTTCATAATTACTCTCCATAATTTAATCACCCCTCTGCGTAACCCCTATCATAAATATATATTCCATCAACGAAAACTCTCCTATCTAAGTCTTTTATTCTTGTAGCTCTTTCTATGTTAGCAGCTGTCTGACCAACCTCCTCAACGTTAACTCCCTCCACAATTATGTCTTGTTTAGTTACTGTCACTTTAACATTACCTACTATCTTAGCTATCCTTGGTGCCTTTTCACCTAGGAAGTTCTCTATTACTACTTTATTCCCCTCCACCTTAACCGTAACAGGAAAGTGTGAGTAAACTACCTTAAGCTTATATCTAAATCCCTTAGTCACTCCATCAATCATGTTACGTATATGAGCAGCTATACTGTAGGTTATTGCCTTTTGCTTTCTTTTAGCAAAATAAGACTCAACAATCACTTTATTATCTTCCTTTAATATTCTCACATTACGTGCAAAACTGAAGTTCCTCACTACCTCACCTTTAGGTCCTCTAACACGTACCTCCTTACCTTTAATTTCTATACTAACACCCTCAGGGATAGGAACCTCTTCCCTCACTAGTACCTCCTTAGGCAAACTCGATCACCTCAGTAAACATAAGCTAGCAAAACACCACCAATTCTTTTCTCTAGCGCCTCACGATGTGACATAACGCCTTGCGGTGTCGAAAGTATAATAATGCCTATGTCCCTGGATGGCAAAGACTTTCGTAACCACTGGGGCATTTCTCGTAGATCTCGATACTTAACTGAAAATCTTGGTTTTATAACACCGCACTTATTAATTCTCCCAAGCAACTGAACCTTTATCTTTCCCCACCTACCGTCGTCTATATGCTCGAACTCACCTATGTACCCATACTTCTGCATTACCCTAAGTACCATAGCAATTAATTTTGATGCAGGCGTTATCACAGCTTCTCTATTGCCACGCATCTCATTATTCATAATTGTTGACAGCGCATTAGCTAACGGATCCATTGAGACCACGACTCTTCACCTTAGCTATATTTCTTAAACCCAAGTTCACGAGCTACTTCCCTAAAACATTGCCTACATAAGTAAAGCCCGTACTTTTGAATTACAGCATCTCTGCTACCACATCTAACACACACCTGTACCCCTCTGCCGTATTTCCTTATTACAGGTGACTTATGCTTACCCATACTATACCACCCTAACATTTAATTCCTTAATAAAGAATGCAATTGCCTCAAGCTTAGATACTCTGTGCCTGCGAGGTATTCTAGATCTTTTACGGTGCCTTCTCATAACCCTAAAGCCTGGTCTTTCGAGAGTTACAGCTACATCCATACCAAAGACACCTATATTAGGGTCGTACTTAACACCCGGTAGCATAATGTGTTCGCGAATTCCGAATGATACATTCCCGTAGTCATCAAAACTTGATGCCTTAATCCTGTGGCCTATAGCCTCAAGAGCTTTCTCAAGAAAGCTCCTAGCTCTCTCACCTCGTAGGGTAACTACCACAGCTATGGGTTCGCCCTTCCTTATTCCAAACTCCTTTATGGTTCTCCTAGCATACCTAATAGAAGGTTCTTGACCAGTTAGGTCTCTAAGTACCTTAATCGCCCTTTGCAATCTCTCGCCCGACTCACCGACACCTATATTGACTGTTACCTTAGTTATTCTAGGCTTTAGCATAGGATTACTACTCCACTTCTTTAGTACTTCATTAATTATACTTTCGTCAATAGCTAACTTAACTCCACTTAAGCTCATATCGCTCCCTCAGGTAAAGTTATCTCAGGTTTGCCTCTACCTATAACCATGATCTTATCTAGCGTAGTATAGAAAGTACTTCCCTTGAAGTCTTCGAGAGTTACCTGTTTTCTGTAGTGTCTCATTCCTTCGCTAATGCTTACTAGCCTAGCTACTCTACCTACGTTCCTACCGCCAATTACAATTACAGTACAACCCTCCTCTAGTGGAAAATAATCCAAGAGCTCTTGTTGAGGAATAGATATTTTAACTGTACTCATAGTTCTGTAAATATCTTCTTCAGGGTTCGTTGGATCTGATACTTTAATTAAGATGTTTCTACCATCATGAAGGTTCAGTTGCATATTACCTTCATGCACAGTCGTCTTATTCTCAATTCTACATAACTTAAACGATGCTTCTTCTCTACTAATAGGTATGGGCATCATGAACTTAATAGGAACAGGAATCATTCTAAAAGTCTCGCCAGTATCTATAATCTCAATAACATCCATGAGTCCCACCGGGTACTTGTAATTTCTCCTTACTTTACCATCGACTTTAATATGACCCTCGGCTATGATTTTTCTAGCTTCTCTACTTGTCTCAGCATAACCTAAGATATCTCTTATTAAAACAAGCAGTGGAATAGATCTCTCAACCGGATGTGGACCAGGCGATGGCTTAACTACCCATTTATACTCTTTTCTAAGAACAGGCCAAAAGTCTGGAGCTGCTAACCTCTTCAAATGTTTTTTCCCACCCATTCTAGCCACTTTCCTCACCTACCTGTTCTCTCCTCTCTCCTTCCTCCTTTTTAACTTCTTCAGCTCCCTCTAGAGGGACTTTACCCTTTCTTCGCTCTATAATTTTCTTTCGCACCTTATCGCCAACATCAGCTCTTATTATCATGATTTTTGACGGATGAATAGGGTAGTAGACTGGGGTTCCATCAGCTTTCTTAATTGTTACTCCCTCAACAAACACTCTGATTTTTTCATAGTCTATCCTAACTACCTTTCCCTCATGACCTGCCCAATCACCACGCATTATCTTAACTACATCGCCAACCCGCACAGGTAGTCTCTTAATACCTAGCTTTTCAGACAGTTCTTTTGACAACTTTGCATTAAATAATGAGTGCTTTCTGTGAAGTGGAGCTCTATAAAGTGCCAATCTCTGTTTTCTTGGCTGGCTTGATGAAAACTTCACCTTTACCACCCACTAGACACTAAATAATAATTGTAGCAAGATTTGATATGCCACTCCACCTCTCTGCAGCTTCCTTAGCTACGGGTCCTCTAATCTCGCTTCCCTTAGGTGCCCCTTCAGGTGTCACTATAACACAGGCATTATCCTCAAAAGCAACCCATGTACCATCAGGTCTCCTAAAAGGCTTCTTCTGCCTTATAATGACAGCATTCATTACCTGTCCAACAAGATCTGCATTACCCTTCTTTACAGTAACTACCACTAAATCACCAACTGTAGCACTAGGTACTCTCCTCAACCTAGTCTTCCTGCCTGGAACACCTATCACCATAACTTCCTTAGCCCCGCTGTTATCTGCTACCCTCAGATGCGTGCCAACTAATATGCCTTCAACCCTACCGACTCTGCTAAATGCTGCACCACCTTTCTTAGGCATCAGCTCTCACCTCTACTCTTCTCAAGCACACCCAATACTACCCATGCTACAGATTTTGCTAAAGGCCTAGTCTCACCTATCAGCACAGTATCGCCTGGTTGAGCATTAATACATGGTGGGTTATGTGCATGAATCCTAGATCTACGCCGTTCATACCTCATGTACTTTCTTATGTAAACTAGATACTCCCTTTCTACAACAACTGTCCTTCTCATTCTCGCCTTAACTACTCTCCCTATAAGCAGACCTCCTCTAACCTTTAAATTACCATGCCAAGGACAAAGCGGGTCATTACATACTCTTTCAGGAGGTTTCAGTTGTTCGTGTCTTATACCTATATCTTTAACTTCAGATTTCTCACTCATTATCTGCCACCTCCATACCTCTTTAACCTCTCCTCTGGCTTACCCACTATTGAGTCACCTCGCACCTCTACACTCACGGTGTCCGAGAGTTTAAAAACAAATACTCCACCAAATTTAGGTATCTTCTTTTCTCTTCCATCATTAGATGCCACAACGAGCATATTCTTCGTTTCATCTACTATTCTACCTTCTACATTAATTAATGATGTGTCTGTATGAAACTTAACGCGGACCCTAAGTCCTACTAATTCGTGATATATTAAGTTGGATCTCGTTCTTCTCATTATTTCTTCCCTTGCCTCACCTTTAGCTCCTCTTCCTTCATTACGGTTAGTAAGCGTGCTATGTTTTTCCTTATAACTCTTATTCTTCCTACGTTGGTAAGCGTCCCTAGGAATGCCTGAGTCCTTAGCTTAATTAACTCAATTCTTAAGTCATTAAGTAACT
Source organism: uncultured Desulfurococcaceae archaeon (assembly GCA_964479035.1). GTDB lineage: Archaea > Thermoproteota > Thermoprotei_A > Sulfolobales > NBVN01 > B83-G16. The sequence continues at coordinate 349 of CAYZJX010000088.1, read as the reverse complement.
TCTTCCTCTCTTCTTGAGACATTTTCCTAATTTCGTCTGCTGACAAACTCATGCAGCCCCACCTCTTTCTTGAAGTTCTTCTTGAGATTCTGAAGCCTGTGCAGCCTGCTGCATTTCTTCAGAAGGTATGATTCTTACTATATCATCCGGCTCACCGGGCTTAACTATAAGGACCTCAATACCATACATTCCAGGCTTTCTCAGTAAGTGCACGACAGCCCTATTAACAAGTCTCTCAATGTGGGCACCTGTCTTGTATACCTTACCTGCTCTTAATTTCTCGTAGCGTGCACGTTCACTCGTCAGCTTACCGCTTATTACTATTTCGGCACCTACCGCCCCAGCAGCC
>CAYZJX010000087.1:0-5524 GCA_964479035.1 uncultured Desulfurococcaceae archaeon | reverse complement strand
GGATCACATTCTTTACTTTGACTATATAGAGCGAGTGCTTAGAGACGTTCTCTACGGTATACAGTCCGATCCCCATATGTTTTACCTCTACCACAATAAACGACTAAATAAGTAAAAATAAAGTTAGTAGTAATTCCCACAATTTATTACCACCGGAGGACACATCACTAATGATTAGAGCATCGGTGTGTGCTGCTATGAAGGAATTCCCTTATGAAGCATTCAGAAAAGGTCAGAAAGAATCTATATTACTAGTCAGTAAGTACCTAGGCAAAATTATTGTTCTTAAGGCACCAACAGGATTCGGAAAAACCGTAGTTGCCTTAATAGCTCATAAAGGAGCTGATAAAGTGCTTTATGCCGTAAGAACAAGAAATGAAATGGTCCCAGTAATCCGTGAAGCAAAAAAGCTGGGCTATGACTTCAGCTTCGTCTTCAGCGGGCGGAGAATGTGCCCGTTACTCAGAGGATCTGAAGTAAGGCCAGAGGACTTCTGGGTAAACTGCAGAATTCTTAGATTTAAGGGTCTATGTGATTATTACAGTAATCTAGACCGCGTAGCGTATCAGGATAAACTTAGCTATATTCTTCGAGGTAATGAAAGTGATCCTCGTCAAATAGTTCATTCTATAATCACTCAGCTCAAGGTATGTCCTTTCTTCGCGCTCGTAAGCAAGGCATACTACAGTAAGTTAGTAATAGTTACGTACCCATACTTATTTCAAGAAGAAATCTTCAGGACGGCATTCACTGACTTAAGCTTAAGCGATTACTATGTCGTTGTTGATGAAGCTCACACCATTCTTAATCCGCAATCCATTATAGAGGGTGAGCTGGATGAGTTAACCTTAAATAATGCCATTAAAGAAGTCAAGCAGTTTTGCCCTAGTGAGGAAGTCCTTAAGTACTTAATGAACTTAAGAGATCTTCTGAAAAGTGTGAAGTTTAGGCTTTTGAGACGAATCGAGAAAGCCTACATATACCCTGGAGAAGGAATGCTGCAACTTATAGAGGATACCTTAATGGAGATTAAGCTTAAGCAACTTAGGGACTTAGTCGTCCGCCCTACAGACTTTGTCAGGCTTGGATCATCACTTAATAAGGTTCTTAAATTTCTGACTTATGTAAGAAGAAGTGAATTCCAGGTGTATGGAATTGCAGATAAAGCCGAGGGCATTAGGAAGCTGAAGGTTATGCCTATTAACTATGACTTAATTACTGAGAGATTCTCAGAAGCTAAAGGAGTCCTCCTTATGTCAGGAACCCTACCTCCAAAAGAGGTAATGGATTCTGTATGTGGTGAGGAAACCGTATACGTTGATGTTGAAGAGGAATTCGGGAGTGTTTTCCCCAGAGAAAATACTTTTTACGCAGTCATTACCTACGTTTCGTCAAGCTATAGATTAAGAGCTAAGGAGATGTACCTAAAGTACGCTGACTTACTGAGTTCAATATATCAGTCACTGGATAAAGGGATAATCCTAGCAGTCTACCCCAGCTATCAGTTCATGGATGAGGTAACAATCAACATAGTTGATGTTCAGGACCAGGTAGTAGAAGGTAAAGGAACTACCTATGCTGATGTTGTAGATACGGTAATGGGTAGTACTGACGGTAAGGTAGTAATTCATGCTGTAGCAAGTGGAAAATTAACTGAAGGAATAGAACTTTTAGATAAAGCAGGCAGATCGCTAATTAAAGTAGTAGCTTTAATGGGCGTACCCTACCCTCAACCAGATGACTACCTAATTGATCTACGAAAAAGCCTTGGTGAGAGGCTAGGAAATAAATTAGCTACTGACTTGACCACTACCGTACCTGCTGCTATAAGATCCCTGCAAGCCGTTGGTAGGGCAATTAGATCTGAGCATGATAGAGCCTTTATAGTTTTAGCAGATCGCAGATTCTTATCACTTAAGCTGAGGTCTCTTCTAGGTGTGCGTTACGATGCTGTAATCAACACCAAGAAAATTTTAACTAATCTTATAAGGAAGTTCTTTAAAGGATATATTTAGAACTACAGTCCACTACATATAGTAGGGACTCAGGATAATCATCAATAATTAGAGTACTTAATTATTGCCTATAATTTCCTCAGGCTGAGTATAGGTTCTATGAGTTTACCTTCGAGAGCATCAACCAAACCTCTAGCAGTTATTCTTATTTCAGGGATTACAGGGAGTGTTAATAGTGCGATTGTCATAAAGGCCGCATGATAGCTTAAGTTCAGCATCTTTAGCGCATAAGCAATTTTATTAATGTCCTGAGTGAGATCCTCAAATTTTTTATCTGACATGAGTCCTGCAATAGGTAGTGCAACCTCACCAATAACTTTACCATTGACTACACCTACTATGCCGCCACCTATTCTGGATAATCCATTGACTGCAACATACATATCCACCGGGTTCTTACCGACAACTACTATATTATGGGTATCATGGGCTATACTCTGGGCTACTGCACCTGCCCTTAAACCAAGCCCTGTTACAAATCCCCGGCCAATACTTCCTGATGCGTGATGTCTCTCAATAACACTAACGTAGGTAATATCCTGGTCTTCCCTAATGCTTAGGTATTTATCACGTACCTTAACTAATGCCTTATCTTTCTTTGTTATTGTCTTACCAGGAGTTACCCTTATAGTAATTACTTCGGCAATGCCATTATGTACATTGACCTTCGTAAGTAACTCAGCAGGTGATCTTAGTCTCTTTATATTTATAGTCCTGTATGCTTTAGTAGGATATTTAAATCTTAAGCTGAAATCATGGACGTATCTTCCATCTTTAATAATAAGATTACCCCCTAGAATTACGTCATTCACCACAAATTTCTTGAAGTCCTTAAGCATAACAATGTCTGTGAACTTCCGGGGGTGATGACACCAAGTTCCTTGATACCTAAGTACTCTGCTGCATTTATAGTAGCCATTTGAACAGCTGTAATAGGATCAATGATCAATTCCGTACAATATCGCCTTCCTCAATATTCTGTCAATATGTCCCTCCTTAACGATATCGACTGCGCTGAGGTCAACACTGCAGAAGGATAGGTACCTGGTATCTATCCTCATGTATGTAACTTTGATAATTCCTCTAAATCTTTCCATGCTGAACCCTCCCGTAGTAGAACTCGCATACCATTTCTTAATTTAGTTAATGCTTCATCAATTACTACCGATTCGTGATCGCTGGCCACACCCGTGACTATGTATGGAATAAGCATTTCCTCAGTAAACTGTGGTGCATGATCATTAATTATTACACCCTTGTTTACAGCTAGTACTATTTCCTCAAGTAATTCACTATTTAGTTTCAATAGACTGTGAAAATCCATGACCTCACCAAGTCTTATGATTTCCTCATAGCCTGTAAGCAGATCCTTGATGTCACTTATACTTAGTACGCAACCAGGTGCATCTAGTCCTTCATGTGTTGGTGGAACGCAGGAAGGGACGTAAAAGAAGACCCTCAGAGGCGTATGTCTAGATTCCTCAATAAACATCTCGATCCCCTTCCTACCTAAGACATTAGCTATTTCGTGAGGATCAGTGGCTACCGCTGTTGTTCCATGGAGCAATACGGATCTAGCGAATTCTTGTACAGTAAGCAACGGAGTAACCAACCCTAACAATGAAATCCCTCCATACAGCAATATTTACTTTTTCTCTAATATCACCAAGCAAAACATCAGCAATATTAACGTCCTTAATTATAATTGTTGATTTTATTTCGCCTTTAGACGCTCTAATTAAGTTGCTAAGTAAGTTTACATCAATTTTTTCTTAATACCTTGCCGTGATTAACTACCATATTAACCATAATACTATCTCTGCTACCTCACTACGCCAATATAGCTAAATAAAAATTTATATAGGGTATGAGATTCTCCCATTAGTTGCTGGTTATTTTGTATAATCAATGTAGCAACTATGTTTTCAATTAATTATTTTACTTTAATTAATGCAAGTTTAATTGGATGAGTAAATGGTTAGTGAGTACATCAAGGAAGTTATAGCGCGTAGAATCGCTGGCGATATTGTAATGAGTGATAATTGTGGTGCTGCACTAAAGAGGTGGAGGGAAATGTTCAAGGCAACGCAAGTTGAGATTGCTAGAGCTATGGGTATCACGCCAAGCGTAATAGTTGATTATGAGAAAAGCAGGAGATTACCCGGCGTAAGATTTCTTAGAAGATTTGTTGATGCACTTTTTCAAATTGACTCTGAGAGGGGTTGGACTGTAACTAGGCAGCTAGCTAAAATGTTTAACTTAAACTTAGGTGCTATCATAGATGCTAGAGACCTAAGTACACCACTTACTCTAGATGAGCTTGTGACTGCTGTTGAAGGTGTAGTGGTGAATTCTCAAATTTCAAGAACAGAGTTCTATGGCTATACAGTTATAGATAGTATTGGTGCCATAGTATCATTGAGCGGTGATCAATTCTGGCAACTAATGGGCTTAACTAGCAATCGTGCATTAATATTTACTAAAGTAACAACTGGTAGGTCACCGATGATAGCTGTTCGTGTAGCTCCCGTGAAGCCCGCTGTAGTCGTACTTCATGGACCTAAGAACGTTGATCCTATGGCTATAAGATTAGCTGATAAAGAAGGTATACCACTTATTTTGTCACTTAAGGAAAACATACCGGAACTAGTTTCAGCATTGAGGGGGCTCAGAGCATCAGCTCTTTAATCTACCCTCAGTAATCAAGAGTATTGCCTTAGCTATATCACCACCTGCTTCCTTAAGTGCTCTCACAGCTAATTCCCTATCTACGCCGGCCTGCTCCATCACAAACCTAATGTCCTCATCACTAAAAGTAACCTCTTCTACAATACCGGACTCAGCTGCGAGATCTACCTTCTCCTCCTGACCACCTACTACCTGATATATTTTCTGTCCCTGGACCGTCATTACAGATACTTGTGGGTTCCTAATGATTATTTCTTGATTATCAAGCATAATACTGACAGACTTTACATTGCTAAGCTCTTCGACGCGAATTCCCATTCTCCTGAGCATCCTTCTGAGCTCCCTGGGGTTGAAGGGCAGCATTATTCATCCTCAGTTTAGTTTATTATCTGAGAAATATAAAGAGTTACTCTAGGTGAGGAAGTGGCTCAAATGGAAATCAAAATCCTAGGAGGTGGGCGTGAAGTAGGCCGTGCTGCAGTAGCTGTAGGTAGTAATGGGAAGTACCTGCTACTTGACTACGGCATTAATTTTGATGAGAAAGACATACCGCAGCTCCCACTGCACATAAGGCCTAATGAGTTAGTTGCTATTGCAGTATCACACGCACATTTAGATCACATTGGTGCTCTGCCCATGCTTTATACTTCATTTAAGATTCCTGCAGTAATGACTAAGGTGACCAAGGAACTCTCTAAGATAATGCTTTCTGATTTTCTTAAGATCTCGGGGTACTACCTTCCGTTTGAGCAGGTGGATATTGAAATTATGTTAGACAGCACGATAGACCTTTACTATGATAATGAAGTAAGATTTGGTGA
>CAYZJX010000086.1:2486-5677 GCA_964479035.1 uncultured Desulfurococcaceae archaeon | reverse complement strand
GAATCTATGTAATAGAATTGAAGGTTTGAGCTAGCGTGGCTGTTATTCTATTAATATTTTTGGGTTTTAATGATATTAGGGGCTGAGTTAGTGGGGGATGAGGAGCTTAGGGTAGTGCCTGTGGTTGTTATTTTGGTAATTTCTTTTGTTTTATCGGTTATTGTGATTGCTGTAGCTGCTATTATGCTTATATTACAGGGTGTGGTTGATTTTAGTGACTTATTTCAGGCGATTATTGCATTAGCGGTACCTATTTTTGACGTTTCACTTTTAGTTGTCACTTTAGTATATGTTGTAAAGAAAGAATTGTTTAAATTTATGGGTCTTACACTCAATGGCAAGTTCATTGCAGCAGGTTTGCTTTGGGGACTTGCACTATTTACTATTAACTTAGTAATATCTTATAGTATGTCGCAAGTACTTGGTGAGGAGTTTACCGGCAGGATTTACGAGTACTTAATTAGCTATCGATTAACTAGGTATGTTCTTATTGTTACAGCAATTCTGTTAGCACCAATTGCAGAGGAGCTATACTTTAGGGGTTTACTTTATGCGTCACTTAAGATTAAGATAGGAGTTTTAGGAGGTGCTATAGTGAGTGCAGCAATTTTTGCTGCAGCACACGGAATACCTGCAGCATTCATAGCGCTCTTAGCCATAGGAGCTACTCTTGCATACATATTTGAAAAATACAAGTCATTAGTACCTGCTATAATGGCTCACGCAGTCAACAATACGCTAGGCATAGCTATTCTACTAATTCTCAAGCACTAAATCAGGAAATTTTCCTTTCTTCAAGTAACTTAGCTACCTTAGATAAGTACCTGGAAACTTTAACTGCCTTCTCAGGTACTTCAATAAGCTTACCTCCCTCAATAACATAGTGCCGTCTCCTAGGTGGATTACCCAATAGCCTACAGACCTCCTCAACCATGTAGTGAAGTTGAGTGCAGTGCGGTGACCCATCAACAGTTAAGACAGCTACCTCCTCATAGTTGCCCCTAGCCAGTACTCCAGCTAATTTAAAACCAGTCATGTTCATGTGCTCTTCTTCAAGGCACACACTAACCTTTGCGTAATCCTTAAATAACTCTAGAAATTTAGGGTGCTCTAACTCAACACACCTACCAATAACTAGTAACTTCCTAAATCCTCTAATCAACCTAGACCTAGCATTAATATCTATCAACTTAGGTATCTTATAGACCCCCATAAACATCAGCATTAATTAACTTACTTTAAAGGTAAATTAAGCTGAGCCATTTTGATACACAGTATTTAGTTGATTTAAACTCTATGTGCATCATTAATAATTAGCTGCTCCTGCTATGAATAACTTAAATTTAATCTTAACCTTAAATAGAATGGATGAATTGATTTGGCGATTAAGTTCAATTACTTAGAAGCTAGAAAAAAGATTGAGATTTCTGTCCATAAGTTAATTTCTAAGTACAGGCTCCCTCCCCCACTAATATTGAGGGAGAATGAAAGTATTGAGCACCTAATTAACGCATTAGTGAAGCACAAGAGAGAGTGCGCCTTAGTTTCAGATGATGCAGGTAAAGTCGTAGGGATTGTGACGTTATTTGACCTCCTTAAGTTATTTATTGACTACCCAAGAACTAGAATGATTTTAAGGCACCCAAGAATCAAGCCTGAGAGCGAGAAGTCACCCTTAAGTACTATTATGAGTCCTAATCCTGTAAAGGTCGGAGTAAACTTAAAATTAAAAGAAGTTCTTGAACTTATGGTGCGTTACGGCATATCACATGTAGTAGTTATTGATCCTAAAACTAAGAAACCAGTAACCGTTATATCAAAGAAAATGATTCTTAGTGAGTTACTAGGTACGGAAGTCATTAAAGACTTAACAAACACCTTATGAGGCGCTCATGAGTGGCTGCTGAGGAAGTTGAGGCCCTAATACATATATTATTAATATTATTGACAGCTAAGATCCTAGAGGAGTGCCTAGCCCGCATCAGGCAGCCTGCAGTACTTGGTGATATTCTTGCTGGGATCATACTTGGGCCCACAGTCCTCGGTATAATAATACTGCCCGAGCATATTCACTCACTAGCATGGCTAGGTATAGTTGTCTTAATATTCCTAGCAGGCTTCGAAACCAATCCAAAAGAATTCAGAAAGTATGGACTGCCGGCAGCTATCGTAGGTATTGGAGGTGTTATTGCCTGCTTTACTATGGGTTTTCTCTTAGGCACCTACTTTGGCTATCCTCTACACACGTCCTTATTCATAGGAGCTATACTAACACCTACCTCAGTAGGTGTTACCGTAGCTACTTTAGAGGCTCTAGGTAAGCTCAGGTCTGAGGAGGGATACATTGTTCTAGGAGCAGCAGTATTTGATGATGTTTACGGAGTTATAGTACTCTCAATTGTTTACGCCATAGCTATTGGAAAGGTGTACGCATTCAGCAGCTACACATCCATAATATTAGGGCTCTCCATACTTCTTCTACTCTTTTTAGCGATACCCCACTACCTGGGTTATATTGAGAAGTTCTTAATGCTACTCAAAATACCTGAGGCGCCATTCCTAATACTCTTAATAATAGGACTTGCGGCATCAGCTATTTCAGCGTATTTCGGGCTAACACCTATACCTGGGGCCTTCCTAATAGGGCTGGCCCTATCAAGAATTCACTCACCCGAAACCATAAGAAGAGATTTCCAGATTCTTGAGAGAGTGATAACTCCGATATTCTTTGCTTATGCTGGAATACTACTTAATCCTTGGGAAATAAATATATCGCTTGATGTACTTCCAATAGCACTTTCACTAGCTGGTGTAGGCCTTATAGGTAAGGTACTGGGCTGCGGCCTCTCAGCTAAGCTGGCGGGCCTACCAACAAGAAAAGCCTTATTCATAGGGACAGCAATGATGCCTAGAGCTGGAGTAGATATAGTTATAGCCGTTACAGGCCTCTCCTTGGGAGTTATTGACCAAGTAGTGTACTCAGCTGCCTTAATACTAATATATGTGTCATCAACCATAACACCACCGCTAGTTAAGCTATTATATAAACCCGACTAATTTGAGTCAGTAGGTAGCTAGATTAAGAATGTCTCGATAATGAGAACACCTGCGAGGCTAGTCAGGCTTATTAGGACGTTATCATCTATGGGGTTGAACTCAAAGTGTTCAATTACTGATGCCGCAGCTGCTAG
>CAYZJX010000086.1:0-2386 GCA_964479035.1 uncultured Desulfurococcaceae archaeon | reverse complement strand
TATCATCTATGGGGTTGAACTCAAAGTGTTCAATTACTGATGCCGCAGCTGCTAGGGGAATCCCGAAAGGACCTATAAGCCAGTAAGCTATTGGGGCACACACTGCAAACATTGCTATATTTCCCCACCATGACTTGGTCCTGCGCTTGAATATCATGTTCCTAGTAAAACCAGTGGCTGCATCACCGAACGACATGAAGAGTATCGGAATTAGCGCATAGATAGGGCTTCCTAAGAAGTACCAAGCCAGCAAAACGGCTACGCCCCACATTATACAGAAGTTGACTTCGTACATGTTCTCTTTTACCTGAAACCAGCACATTAACTTACCTGTGTGATGGGGGATCCATGTAATTACAGCTAATGCCATAGCTAGTATGAAGGGAATTAGAGGTGATGTAAAGAAAATGGGAAGTAGAAGAGCTATCACGCCACCTGTAAGCACGTGAATCAACTTCCTATTATAGTAGACAGCTACATTATGTTTAGAGCCTCTGGAAGTCAGAAATTTATAAACGTACTTCGTACCGGTAACGACAGCGAGAACGTATGCGAATAGAGCCAGCCCGACTCCAACCTCGAAGACAGGATTAACAGGAATGAGTACTTCCGGGTGAGGACCTATGTACATTAGACACTCCTGAGAGGACATATGAGTATTTACCTTAAAACATTTCCTGTACACTCAAATCATACTACTAAATATTCCTAACGCACTGTATAAGTGTTCTCAAGCAAAATGTAATTTGCTTAAGATGCCTGAGCAGATAATGTCACTCTACCTATGAGTGAGCCGCACTCAATGTACGCTAGAATCCATCCAATGAAGGACAGGATTTGCATTGGCGGTATTAAGCTTAGTATAAAGAGTATTCCAGCTGCTATGAATATACCAGACTTCAACTTATCATTTATCTTAAAGCAGAGTATTGCTAAACCTATCTTACCTAAAATTAAGAATATCCACGCAACTATCAGGAGAAAGAATCCTACGATAAATATTAGTGTTAGGACACCAACAATACCGACAATAAGCCCCACAATATAACCTATCTTAATGAGTGTTGACGGTGTTGAGAATTCACAACTATATTTAGTGAAGTCCTCCGCTGAAGGTAGTAATTTCCCGTAAACAGCTATTAAGGCTAATATAAATCCTACTAGAGCTACTATAACGACAGTCAGTAGTAAAACTAAAGACATACTAACGAATGACTTACTCACCATACCTGGCGTTACTTCGTGCTCCATGACGGCTTCATGAGTTATCATGCGGGGTATTACACCTGTGAACCACAGAGGCAGTACGATAGCGAATGTCCCAACACTGGTTAATAGTGTCGCAATAATCATTAGGAGAGCTGCACTCTTGAGCTTAGTTAAAGCACTAACTAAGTATTCTTGACTACCTATAGGCGCAGACACTAGAACTACCCCACTAATTACCCTGAGAGCTACCTATAATACTTTACGAGTAATTAGGACCTAAGAAGTACCCTGGAATTAGCAGTGCATATAAAGCTACTTAACAAACATTAGTAATGTAGGATACTGAAAGGGTGCTCTCTACGTGTGCTCGAAGAAATTAAGGAAAGGTGTTGCTGAGATAGTATCTGTTACCATACTTATACTTATAGCAGTTGCTATAGGGATAGGGTTCTATTACACAGCTAAGTCACTGATTGACGAGGGTACCAGAAGAGTGATGGAGTCTATAGAAGGGACTGAGCTGAGGCTCAACGACTTCATCATAATTGACGCCTTCATAAACAGCAGCAACTTGCTGATAATATACCTGTATGCGCCAGGAGGCGGCTCAGTAACCTTCGACAAGCTCTACATAAACAACACGCTAGTACCATCAGACAAGTACTTGTCAGGATTTAATGAAGTTGTTGGGGCAGGCGCCCTACATGAGTTCGTAGTGAACATGACATTAACCCCTGGGAAAACCTACGAAATACTCCTCACAGGTACTTCAGGGGTCAGGGCATCAGCAACAGTGTACATTGGGTGATGACCGTGAGGAAGGGAGTATCAACATACATAGCAGCAATATTCATACTCTTCATATTCGCAGCCTTCATGGCATCCCTACTCATTATTATTAGGGGATGGAGCAACTTAATGACAGATATAGTAGAGAAGCAGGAGCTAGCGACTGAGAAAACCAAGGAATCACTAACACTTCAGAAAGCAGCAGTTAGTAATGGGGAAATAACCGTAACCTTAAGTAATACAGGTCAACTACACATAACCATAGTAAAGTACTACATAAGAGACCTAAACACAACACAAACAGCACACGGCGACCTAAACGAAGTAATACAGACAGGACAGACAAAACAAATAACAATAAGCAACACAATCATAACCCAGCAGCACA
>CAYZJX010000085.1:0-5875 GCA_964479035.1 uncultured Desulfurococcaceae archaeon | reverse complement strand
ATCTACACTAATTAAGTTTAAGCAAGTAGATATTAAAGGTAATGAGATACTTAAAATATTAAAGGATATCATCCTGGCCGAGCTCACGAAATATGGAGACATGTTTTATGTGAGTATAAACTGCACTTCACTGCGCATAAAGATATATGTGGAGAATTCGATAATTAAAGGCTTACGAATAGAGTTCGATAACGGGCACATTCTAAATGGTACGGAAGCACTAAGGTACTTAAGAGCCCTTCACAGCCTAGGCTGTAGGGCCTACGTGTTCGGCGTTTCTCAGTAGATCATTTACTGAATCCTATTAAAGACTTCTTTTAATTCATTGATAAATGCCCTTTCTTTTAGAATAAGCTTCTCAAGCCTTTTAATATGTACCTTACTTAACCCTACCTCCTTAGTTATTAATGCTGTGTTCAGCTTAGCTCCTTTAACTAATGCTATAGCTAGAAGCGCTATTGCTACTTTAGCTCTATCAGTACGTGATGACAGCTTAGGATACTTTCTCAATACATCCATAGCTATTCGCACAGATGAGTCACTTGAATATTTTATGTTCACTCTTCTTTTTAATAACTTAACACGGCGTCCTGTTTTCTGGTATTCCCAAAACGCCTTTACATCTATAATTATATCATTCCTGTTCTTGCAACTCATAGTCTCAAGTATCTTTAGATAATCTTTAGTTGCCTTCTTAAGCTTGGGTACTGAACCACTAGTACATGAGCCGCTATATCTATGCTCCTCACTCCATTCACTGTATGGTTTCGTACTAACATATATTTTGTCTATGACCGACGCACAATATGTACATATAACCTCACCTCTTTGATAATCCCATACTAGATTAGTTGATCCGCAATACGGGCATTTCAAGCATCTTACCCTTACTCTGGTAATGAAGTAATACTACATTAGAATCTCTGAAACCGCATTTCTCAGAGGGTGAGTGACGTGGGAGAAAGTTTTTCTTTTTGCTAAGCTTCAGAGAGGTGGCGGCAGTATTGATGATGGGTTTCTTAGTTAATCCAATAGCTGGAATGGGTGGATCTGTAGGTCTTAAGGGTACCGATGGTGAGTTACTCGAAGAGGCACTTAAGAGGGGTGCAAGACCTGTAGCTCCCATGAGAGCTAAAAGATTTTTAGAACGATTATATAAGCTTGGCTTTAATGAAGTGATAGTTTCAGCAGCAGGAGTTATGGGTTGTGATTATCTCAAGAGAGTACCACTGAAAGAAATTAAGTGTTTAGACATACCTTCATCGCCTAAGACATCAAGTAGGGATACGAAGGAAGTGTCTAGGGTACTTGTGAGTATGGGTGTAAGGCTAATCGTCTTTGTAGGTGGTGATGGTACTGCTAGGGACGTACTAGACGTCATAGGAAGAAGAATACCTATACTAGGCATACCAGCAGGGGTTAAGATGTATTCCGGGATATTTGCAGCTTCACCTGAAGCAGCTGCTGACATAGTTATGAAGTTCTTAGAAGGAAGCGCGTCATTAGAAGTTGTTGAAGTAGCTGACGCAGATGAACAAGCTATTGCAAAAGGCTTACTACGCGTAAGAGTTTATGGATATGCCTATACCCCATTTATTGAGGGCTTACTTATCCCTAGTAAAGAGTTTGCTCTAGGTAGTGCTGAGGAAAAGCTTGAGGTAGCTGAGTACTTTGTGAACGAAATTATGGAGGATGATGCTTTATACATTCTGGGACCCGGCTCCACAGTCAAGGCTATAGCGGATTTATTGCACATAAATAAGACTCTTCTAGGTGTTGACGCTATCTATGGTGGAAAACTTATTGGCAAGGACTTGAGTGAAAAAGAACTACTTGACATCGTGGAAAAATATAATAAGAAGTACATTGTTGTGACCGTCATAGGAAAGCAAGGGTATATATTCGGGCGGGGTAATCAGCAAATAAGTCCTAGGGTGATTAGGAATGTGGGAACTAGAAACATATATGTAGTATCTACTAGGTCTAAGTTAGTAGGTTTAAGAAGGCTTCTTGTCGATACTGGAGATGCCCAGTTAGACAAAGAACTAAGTGGATATATTAGAGTAATAATTGGCTATCACGAAGAAAAAATAATGCCAGTGGTTCCCGCCTCATTTCCCGAATACCTCCAGCAAGTTTAAAATGAAGCTCTAACCTCAGCTCTTATCAGTCTTTATTACGCTCTTAATTCTGTTAATGAATCTATACGACGGTGTAGTAGTTTTTAAAGCATTAGCAACTATGCTATTTAATCTAGTAATTGAAGTATTTTGCGGTGTTGTCTTTAATCTTTCTGGGTCCTTATAAGCTAACTCAACTATTTCAGCATAAGCATTAATTAAGGCATCGATATTTTCTTTAGTTTCAGACTCTGTTAATTCAACCATATGCGCCTCTGGAACTATTAAGGGGAAATATATCGTGGGTGCGTGAAATCCCCTATCCAGTAGGGCCTTAGCTATGTCCTCTGCAGTAACGCCTGTTTCCCTATGTAATTTCTCAAAACTTAATACGACTTCATGCTTACGCCATCTACTTCTACCGTAAATTAAGTCAATGCCTGGCAATTCAATTACTTTTTTCATGAAGTAGTTAGTATTAAGTACTGAAATCTCAGCTATCTCCCTCACCAGTGGTCCTAGCGATGCCAGGTATATGAAAGACTTAACGGCAGGTACTATGTTCCCATAAAACCATGTTATTCTTCCTATAGATTTTGGTACATCATACTTAAGGAAATACTTTTTCCCATCATAATCAACTATTGGCACTGGAACATAGTCCTTTAATTCTCCTTTAGCACATATAACTCCAGCTCCAGGACCCCCGCCGCCGTGCGGTGCCGCAAATGTTTTGTGGAGATTAAGGTGAACTATATCAAAGCCCATATCGCATGGTCTCACAAGTCCCAATATCGCGTTAAGGTTAGCTCCATCATAGTATAGTAAGCCTCCAGCATCATGGATTACGTCCGCTATTTCAAGTATTTTAGATTCAAATAATCCAAGCGTGCTCGGGTTTGTGAGCATAATACCTGCTGTTTTATCGCTTACTACAGCCTTAATTGCATTTATGTCCGTGTCACCTTCAGGCGTTGCTGGGACCCGGACGACCTTAAAGCCTGCCATTACAGCACTAGCTGGGTTACTTCCATGAGCACTATCAGGTATTATCATTTCAACCCTCTGCTCTTCACCTTTCTCCATATGATACTTCTTTATCATTAAGGCACCTACGAATTCTCCCGAAGCACCTGCTGGCGGCTGAATAGTGCATACATCAGCACCTGTTAACTCGGCTAACCACTTCTGCAGCAAGTAAATTACTTCAAGTATTCCTTGAACTGTCTCCTCATCTTGATATGGGTGAATATCAGTGACCCTTCTGTCACCAGCTAATTCCTCACATATCTTAGGATTATACTTCATTGTACATGATCCTAGGGGAACAGGACCTACGTCTACACCGTAAGCCATTTGAGACAATCTCATAAAGTGTCTTATGACTTCCACTTCGCTTAGACTAGGTATCTTAAGACTATCCCGCGACCGCAGGTATTCAGTAGGTATTTCTTTCAGTGCATTCTCTGAGTACTTTTTGAATTCATCATCTATTATTAAGCCTTGCTTACTGTGCTTACTTAACTCAAATATTATCGGTTCAGCCCACTTAGCCTGCCTAAATACCATGCTTAATCACCTCAATATCTCCTCTAAAGTACTTGCCAGCAAATCTATGTCATTTCTTGTGTGTACCTCAGTAAAGCAGACCAATGAGCAGTCACTTAATTCTGAATAATCCTTAAAGTGCTTTAGTAAGGGACCTATATGAATAAGCCTTCTAATAAGCTCCCTATATACGTCCTCAATGCCTTTATTTTCTACTCTTATTGGGAATTCCATAAAGTAGGTACTCCCCTCAAATATAGGCACTCTTAAGTTCTTTATACTGCTAAGTTTCTTCAATGCATAGCTCGTCCTACCCAGTATTGCTTCACCAAGTTTTCGCATTCCTTCAGCACCTAGTAGTGATATATAAACAGCAGCAGCTAGTGCCTCAAGGTTTGAATTAGTAGTTATGTTTGATGTAGCTCTCTCCCTCCTTATGTGCTGCTCCCTAGTCTGTAAAATCATTGTAAAGCCTAGCTCGCTGTAATCCTCAGTTACTGTTGCACCTATTAATCTGCCAGGTAATTGCCTTAAGAGTTCCCTCTCAAATTTTACTCCTAATATTCCAGCTGAAGGTCCACCATAATTAAGCCCTATACCTAAGGGCTGTGCATCTCCCACAATGATATCTGCTCCCAGCTCACCTGGAGGTTTTAATACACCTAATGCTATGGGATTAGAATAGACTATAGCTAGTGCTTTATGCTTGTGTGCTAACTCGATTACCTCCCTCAGATCTGTTTCTAAAATTCCAAAGAAGTTCACATACTGCACTAAAGCCGCGGCTACACTATCATCTAACTTTGCTTGTAGGTCGTTAATATCAGTTCTACCAGTTTCTCTGTCGTATTCTACTTCAATAACATCCAGTCCTGCACCAAATGACCAAGTCTTAATAACTTCTCTAATTTCAGGGTGCACAGTTTTTGACACTACTATCTTACGCTTATTGCGCTTAACTCTGACCGCCATTCTAACTGCTTCAGCAGCTGCTGTACTTCCATTATACATTGATGCATTCACTACATCAACACCATATAGTTCTGCCATCAAGCTTTGATACTCAAATATCGCCTGCAACAAGCCTTGTGCTATTTCAGCTTGATAGGGGGTATACGCTGTATAGAATTCAGAGCGTGAAATTACTGCTTTGACAGCAGCTGGAACAAAGTGGTAACATACTCCGCCACCAATAAATGGTGGTGGATTTAGAAACACTCTGTTCTTAGAGATTATCTCCTCAAAAAATCTCTTGACCTCGTACTCAGTTAATGGCTTTCCTAAACCTATTTTAGGTAGTTCCTTAAGTATTAGTTCCCTAGGCACGTCGTCAAATAGTTCTAGAACATCATTAATACCTAGCTCCTTTAGCATTTCATATTTAATACTTGGAGCAGAGTTGGGTATCCATGGGTGCGGCATTGCTATCGACCGCCAAAAATTATTTATGACCAGGTAAAATAAGCTGACTTCTAAAAATATTCTTAGTAGCAGACTCGAGGCTGAATTAGGAAATATATATCACTGCCTACGATGTTACTTGGTGATTCGGGTGGCAATATCTGTCCCGCTACTTGACTTGCAAAGAAAGTATGGAGGTAATCCGGGTGAGTTCGCTGGCTGGATAACATCAATGGATTATGGAAATCCTATCAATGAGCACATTAAGACGAGGACTGAAGTAACAGTTTTTGATGTATCACATATGGGTAGGTACGTTATTAAAGGGAGAAGGGCTTTTGAGTTCCTACAGAAGGTAGTAAGTAAGGACTTATCAAAGGTAAGTAAGTATTTTATGAGTGGTCCTGTACTTTTGCTTACTGAGAAAGGAGGTATTCGAGACGATGTAATGCTTTACTATATTGATGACGATGTTTGGTTTGCCGTAGTTAATGCCCCTAACGTGAAAAAGGACTTAGAATGGCTGAATATGTGGAAAGAAAAGCTGGGTTTTCATGATATTGAGATTAAAGATATTACAATAAATTCTGTACTCATAGCTATTCAAGGTCCTAAAGCCCCTGAAATTCTTGAAGATTTAGGAATCAAAGAAGCGAAAAATCTTAAGATACTTCAGTTTATACATAAACCTGAGATTTTAGGTAAGACTGCAGTTCTAATAAGTAGGTCTGGATGGACTGGTGAGGAAGTACGGTCTTACGGCTTTGAAATATGGACCGATGTAGAGCATGGCAAAGAAATATTTA
>CAYZJX010000084.1:0-6017 GCA_964479035.1 uncultured Desulfurococcaceae archaeon | reverse complement strand
CCACAACCCTTGCATCTAGCTCCGGATTCTCTACTTGAGTAACTGTTATCTGCGGATTCTCAATTCTGAAGTACTTTTCTAGTACTTCAGTAAGTTGACGTATTGTCTGCCCTCTCCTACCTATTATTAGCGCTGGCCTATCCGCATAAATAATTACACGTGTTCCTAGCGGTGTTTTAATTAGCTCAACCTTAGAATACCCTGCACGCATAAAATTCTTGGCTAAGTATTCGTCAACCTTAATCCTGAGAAGATTCAGTTGAATAAAGTGCTGCTTTATGTTGACCAAGTTCACACCTCCTTAACTACTACCTCTAAGTGCGTTAACGTTCTAAACTTAGGTGTGGATCTACCAAAAGCTCTAGGCATCCATCTTTTTAAGTAAGGTCCTTTATGTGCTGCAGCATGAACTATGACTAATCTTTCCACATCTAAATCCTTTACCTCAGCATTATTCTCTACGTTCTTCAATAATTTAAGAATAAACTTAGCTGCCTTAACAGGATACCTACCTATTGGGGATTTCCATCTAGGAAACCTATCCGCTAGTCCTCTCTTATGTGCTATTGACAGCTTGTACCTTACGTGAGGTATAGGAACCTTCATTTTTATTACCTCCTCAAGGAGCTTTTCTGCTTCCTTGAGCTTCATACCTCTAATAATTTTGAATATTTCATAAGATTCCTTTAGTGATATATTAGCGTCCCAGAGCATAGCCTTAGCTGTTCTCTGCGGGTCAAGCTTCTTCACTGAGTAGTGCCATTTAGGCATGCTCTTCTCACCTTCTCCACTGCCTAGACCTTTTTAGGAGGAGCTTATAAGCTCATAAGCTTTACTCTAGCTTAAGCTAGCCTTAAGATCCCTATAACTTTTATCATAGCGAAATGCTTTATTAGTTTACGTTGCGGACTTGAGTTAGGGAGATCTAGGTATGAGCCGTAACATTCAGTTAAGGAAGGTTGATGAGTACACATGGGAAATACCTAAGGGTAGCAAGAAATGCATGCGAGTACCTGCGGTTGTCTTCGCTGATGAGTACTTATTAAGTAAAATGAGAGAAGATCTCACATTAACTCAGGCAGCTAATGTCGCTTGTCTTGCCGGTGTTCAATCAGCAGTATTTGTAATGCCTGACGGCCATCAAGGGTACGGATTCCCTATTGGTGGTGTTGCTGCAATGAACGTTAATGAAGGCGTCTTATCTCCTGGAGGTGTTGGTTATGATATCAACTGCGGGGTTAGATTACTGAGAACAAATTTGAGTATTAATGATGTTAAGCCTAAAATAAGGGAATTAATTGATGAAATATTCCGCAACGTACCTTCAGGTGTAGGTAGTACAGGTAAAATAAGACTGAGTACTGGCGAGCTAAATAGAGTTCTTGAGGAAGGTGTTGAATGGGCTATTAGTAGAGGATTCGGCTGGACCGATGATCTTGAGCATATAGAGGAGAAAGGCTCTATGAAAGCTGCCGACGCTAGTAAAGTTAGTGGCACAGCAAAAAGAAGAGGAGCACCCCAACTCGGTACCTTGGGGGCTGGGAATCACTTCTTAGAAGTGCAGGTAGTCGATAAAATCTATAATCCATCGATAGCCAAGAAGTTAGGCATAGAGTATGAAGGGCAAGTAATGGTAATGATTCATACAGGCTCCAGAGGTCTTGGCCATCAAGTAGCAAGCGACTATTTATTGACTATGGAAAGAGCAATGCGTAAATATGGAATTACCCCGCCGGATAGAGAGCTTGCTTCCGTGCCCTTTAGTAGTAAGGAAGGACAAGACTACTTTTCAGCCATGGCTGCTGCAGCCAATTACGCTTGGACTAATAGGCAGCTAATTACTCATTGGGTACGTGAATCATTTAGTAGGGTTTTCAGAACCGATCCCGATAAGCTTGACCTACATATAGTGTACGATGTAGCACATAATATTGCCAAAGTAGAAGAGCATGTAATTAATGGTAAAAGAATGAAGGTAATAGTTCATAGAAAGGGGGCTACTAGAGCATTCCCGCCGGGACATCCAGAGATACCAAGAGATCACAGAGACATAGGCCAGGTAGTATTAATACCTGGATCTATGGGTACGGCAAGCTACGTAATGGTGGGTATTCCTGAAGGTGCAAGAACATTTTACTCAGCGGCTCATGGCGCAGGACGATGGCTATCTAGGGCTGCTGCTATAAGAACCTATAACCCTGGTGTAATTACGCAAAACTTAATGAATAGGGGTATTTACTTGAGAGCTGCGACAAGGCGTGTAATAGCTGAGGAGGCGCCAGGGGCCTATAAGGATGTGGATAAGGTAGCTATGGTTACACATAAGGTCAAGATAGCAGCCCTTGTTGCTAGGCTGAAGCCCATAGGTGTTGCTAAGGGTTAATTAATAATGCCATTTAAAGTCCTCAATAACGCATACGTAATCATAAACCGCTTTATTTTACGCGCTAAGATATTTCTATATAATAGTCACTTAACTATAAGACTTCTACCTAAGATAACTTACGTATTAACCTCAGTAAAAGGAGCGCTCTCTAGGAAAGAACTAGAACTTCTAATTAAGTCTACATTAGGTGCCCCAGAAATAACTAT
This sequence comes from uncultured Desulfurococcaceae archaeon, assembly GCA_964479035.1. Lineage (GTDB taxonomy): Archaea > Thermoproteota > Thermoprotei_A > Sulfolobales > NBVN01 > B83-G16. The sequence continues at coordinate 3,425 of CAYZJX010000084.1, read as the reverse complement.
AAGGAGAAGTGATATACAAGAAATAAATCATGTACTGCTTCGTAAAAACAGAAAGGACGTAGCTGAGTTATTCGATGTAGAGAAAATAAAGGGAAACATTTATAGGGTTACGATAAAATACTCGGAAAGCGGCTTTGTGAGACTTATTCTTCCTCAGAATGAGCTAATGAAATTAAAGAATTACGTGCTTAAGACCAGTAGATGAAAATATTACAAGTTTTGGATATTTAAAAGCTCAAGCAAACTCATAATTTATTACTTCATGGCGACAAAGAGAGTTGATCTCGTTGCCTTTAAGCCTGGTTCTCCGTGCTCTACCTTCTTTGTTGTTGGTGCAAATTCTCCTAGGTAATGACCTATCATTTCAGGAGTTATTCTAACTGGCACATACTCCTTACCATTATAGACGGCTATTGTTAAGCCAACCATTACGGGAAGGATTACCATGTCCCTTACGTGAGTTTTAATAACTACGTTTTTTCCTTTTGCCATTAATTCTCTAGCCTTCATTACCTTCCTAAGTAACTTCATTCTTGGAGAATCTTTGACACCCATTTCAAGTCTTCTCATCTGCACCTTCGAGTCAGATTCCCTAAGCAGGGATCTCCTGGTTCTGGATGGAAGCAGCTGTAATAGTTGATCCATTGGCATATTTAATAGCTCCTCTAAGGTCTTACCTCTGTACCTGAATCTCCTCCACTCAGGTGGTATCTCTATGCTTATAGTCATGCTTCCTCACCTAAGCTACTACCTCTCTTTGCTTCTAATATTTTTCTCCCTTAAAAGTTATCATGTCTGTATTGAGCTGGGCTAAAACTGCTGCAAGTGCTTCAATGGTTCTCACACTATACACTCCTTGATGGGGCACGAAATTAATTTTAAATCTTACGTTGATTCTTTCAAGCGCCTCCCTAGCTAACTCATTAAAGTCACGTTTAGGGTTTCCAAATAGTAAGATTAATCCACCAATCTTAATTATCTCACTTACTAATGCCTTCCTCAACTTTATGTCATGATAGGACATCCCGTCTTTCGTAGTAAGAACTACAACTCCGCCTAATTTACCGAGTATTGAAGTGAGCTCACTATCACTTGAAGCCGAGAAGACCCTATAACCTATGTATAAATTTAGTTTATTCGGATCTATTACTTCTCCTTTTAGAGGCCTTATCGATGTTATTCTCACAAGAACTCTGGTTCCAGGATTTAGCTCTATTGTAGCTGATACTCTGCATTGCTCCTTATATCCTATGTATGCCTTACCCATACGCCCCCATGATGTAACTATAACTCCTTCTCTTACGTCACCTATATCTGGCCTCTTGCCTTCAGGATTATGCGTAACTATGCTCAGAGGTGGTAGCATACCCGCATACTTTAACTCAGGAACTAAAGGTATAATTTTCTTTCTTAAGTAAGGAGGTACAGTTAAATAACCAAGAATTATTCTAAGTAATTCGAAATCCTCCCTGGATGACCCACGATCCCTAAACACTATTATGTTATCAACCCTATAGACAGCTAGAACCCGTGCGATAACTCCAATTACTTCAGTCTTCTCTCTCAATGTTGGATAAATATTGAGATTTGATGAAGGAAGTACGACTGTAAATGGATACCGCCTTTTTGGTGGGGGCCATTTAAAAATGTTTCTCCCCACTACTTACTTCTTTTTCTTGCCTTTCTTACCCTTACCTTTCTTCTCAGATTCCTGTGTTTTCTCGCTTTTTGATTCTCCTATACCCATGAATAGTGTTGTTCTCTGTCTACCTCCCATCATCTCACCCCTTACACTGCTAATGTAAATAATCTAAACAGAATTAAAAGTTATCTAGGTTATAGGGAAAATCATTTAGGTCATAGGTAGCATTAAGCCCTTATTAAGGTCTTCATATAATATTGCTTGAGTGATGTATTTGCCGAGTACTGAGTCCCACCATGATGTAACTACCGAAGGCTGATTTTTACTAAGTTCAATCTCCTCGTATCTAAAGGCCGTAGATAATGTCTGTAAAATCATTAAAGTATTTAAGAAAGATTTTAAGGTGATTAGACGGTTCTGTTTAGGTAGTGTGGTGTGGAGTAAATGGCAAGGAGAAAGTACTCAGCACCAAGAAGAGGAAGCCTCGGAGTAAGGCCGAGAAAGAGAGCTGCAGAATTCATACCTAGGATTAGAAACTGGCCTGACGTAGATTTTGCTGAACCTAAGCCCCTAGCGTTTTTAGGATATAAATCTGGCATGACTCATGTAATAATGATTGACGATAGACCTGGAACAAGAACTTATGGGCAAGAAATACATGTACCGGTAACCGTTATTGAAACACCGCCTATGATTACATTAGCAGCTAGATTTTACGTACCTACTGTGACAGGCCTTAAATGTTTAACCGAGGTATGGGCTGAGCCTCCTGAAGGGCTTGAGGTTTGGAGAAGAGTTAAGACTCTTTCTATCAATGAAGATCATAAAAAGAAAGCTCTAAGCAGGTTAGAAGCACATAAGAACGAAATTGCTAGAGTATCACTACTTCTTGCGTCGCAACCTAGACTTGCTGGTGGGCTAAGTAAGAAAACTCCAGATATAATTGAGGTTAAAATTGGAGGCGGTAACATTGAGACACAAGTCGAATATGCGTTTAGTACCATAGGTAAGGAAATCAAAATAACGGATATATTCTCTACGGGTCAATTTATAGATATTATTGGTGTTACTAAAGGAAAAGGGTTCCAAGGAGTTATTAGGAGATTTGGAGTTAAGGAACTACCTCGATGGCATAAGCATAGAAAGGGTAGTAGACGCATAGGGTCAAGAAGTCCCACAGTAGGCGCTCTTAGTACAGTACCTCAACCGGGTCAAATGGGCTTCCATAGAAGAACAGAAATAAATAAGAGAATATTAATGATGGGTTCAGACGGCTACAATATAACCCCAGCAGGCGGCTTCCCACATTATGGCATAGTTAAGTCCGACTTCATAGCAGTTAAAGGATCTGTTCAGGGACCGCCTAAAAGGCCGCTGGTATTAAGGTGGCCCGTAAGACCGCCCTCATGGCTACCTGAGGAACCGCCTAAGATACTCTACGTAAGTCTTGAAAGTAAAATCTGAGGTGATAGATTATGATTAGAGTAGTAGTACCCTTTAAATTAGAGGAGAAGAAGGTTCCTGTGCTTAATTTAGAGGGAATGGAGGTAGGTGAGGTAGTTTTACCTAAGTTATTTAGTTTGCCTGTACGTAAGGACTTAATTAGGAGAGCATTTCACTCAGCTTTTACTGCGAGGTTGCAGCCTAAGGGCAGAGATCCGTTAGCTGGAAAAAGAAGGGCTGGTGAATCATGGGGTATTGGTTACGGGTTGGCGAGGGTACCAAGACTAGATAATGGTAGAGCTGTTTTCGCTCCTATGACAAGAGGCGGAAGGCTAGCACA
>CAYZJX010000083.1:0-6019 GCA_964479035.1 uncultured Desulfurococcaceae archaeon | reverse complement strand
AAGGAATTAAGTCAGAATAACTTGATTCCTGGTGTTGAATAGTGGCTCAAAATACAATATCCTTAGGTGTAATACACACAGATTTAGGTACTAGTACAAAGGAGTACTTAATGACACTCTCAACAACACTAGGTAGTCTTAGTGAAACGAGGGTGGATGCTGTTCTAGTGTCAATGCCTGTAAACCCGATACGAGATGTTTTAATAGGTAAGAGGAAGTACGGAAGCTATAGGCACTATTTAGGTAGTTTACTAACAAGACTAGGAAATTTAGCTCTCAAAACAAGAAAACACATAATATTATCCCCAATATTACGGAGAGCTGGCAATAAACTCTACATGATGAGTGCCATACTACCACCTATTGGGGGACCTATCATTAAGGGAAGGAAGCTTAAGCCTATTAATGACGTTGTCAGTGGTGGGACGGACCTGGATTTAATAACTATAAACGGCGTAAACCTATGCATCTTAATACTAGATGATATAGAAGTGCCAGAAATATGTAGGTTATGTCTCTATAAAGGGTGTGATGCATTCATATCTATACAGCCGCCGATACTTACAGAAAGATCCCCTGATCTCACTATTGCAATTTCCGCAGTTCGTGCTAAGGAAAACTCAACTCCAGTAATTAGTATTGGTGGTTACGTTGCTGAGGCTATACACCAGCCGACATTTATCGTTAGAAGAGACGGTAGCATAGCTGATGAAATCTCTTCTTTCGAACCTAATGTATTTGAGATTGAAATACCTAAATTGGACAGGATAGAAAAGAAGACCATGACAAAGCTCTATTCAAAAATTTTAAAGGAAATAATAAGGTAATGCAATTATAGTAAAATATTACATTACTTTAAAAGTAATTATTTAATTACTTTACGTCTTTCATATGACCGGACCGTGAAGTAGGTTAAGTAGAAAAAATATTTACTTAAAACCTGCTCTCTTAAGCAAGTCACTCCATACAGCATCTACATACTCTTGTAGCTTTTCAATTACATGCCTATTCTCTGGCTGCAGCAAGTGCCTGAATCTTCCTTGAATCTTTAGGAACTCCTCAACAGGTTTCTTTAATTGTGGATTCTTAGCTATAGCTAAACTTCTGTCTGTCAGCCTCCACACACCATTCTCATACTCCCAAAGTGGGAAGTAGCACGTATCAACAGCTATCTTAGCCACTTCCATAGTTATGCTTGGGTCATGACGCCAACCTCTCGGACATGGCGATAGAACATGCAGGAATTTAGGTCCTTCAATACTTAGTGCTTTCTTAACCTTTCTCATTAAATCCATCCAATGGGCCGGCGTGGCTGTTGCTACGTAAGGTGCTTTATGCGCTACTACTATATCAGCAATAGGTTTCTTATGCTGTGGCTTTCCTGGAATAACTCTCCCAGCTGGACTTGTTGTTGTTGCTGCACCCATTGGTGTTCCACCACTTCTTTGAATACCTGTGTTCATGTATGCCTCATTATCGTATAGTATGTACAAGAAGTTATGTCCTCTCTCGATAGCGCCGCTTAATGCTTGAAGACCTATGTCGTAAGTGCCTCCGTCGCCTGCAAATGCTACTATATTGACTTTATCGTGCTTAAATACTCCTCTCCTTCTTAATGCCTTAATAGCTGCATCGACGCCTGCAGCCGTTGATGCCGCATTTTCAAACGCGTTGTGAATCCATGGAACTTTCCACGAAGTATATGGAAATATAGTTGTTGCTACTTCTAGGCATCCTGTAGCATTAACTATTATGGTTGGCCCCTCGGCAACTAATAGTACTAACTTAACTATTACGGGTGCTGCGCAACCAGCACATAGTCTATGACCGGGCAGGAGCTTAGGTTCTTTCTTAGCTAACTCTCTAATATTAATAACCGAGCTCATTCTCTCACCCCCACATACTTAATCAACTGCTTAACTTGACCTGTCCTAGCAGTATTGAGCAACTCCATGAATATGTCCTTAGCCGTTGACGGCGGCAAGTCTCTTCCACCCAAACCGTATATGTAGTTGAGTATTACGGGCTTTTCTGGCATGTCGTAAAATGCCGATCTTATCTCCATGAATAACGGTCCTCCATAAGCACCAAACGAAATTGCTCGATCCATAACGCATATTACTTTAACATTTCTCAACTTCTCAACCACATCCTCTACCGGGAACGGCCTGAAAGCTCTAATTCTCAGTACACCCACCTTATGGCCTTTTCTCCTCAGCTCTCTCGCTACATATCTCACAGTACCAGCTGCCGAACCCAGCAGTACTACTGCAACTTCTGCATCCTCGAGGCCGTAAGACACCGTAAGGCCGTTTCCATACTTTCTACCACTTATTTTAGCATATTCTTCGTTTACCTCCTTAATCACCTTCTTAGCGTTTTCCATGGCCTCAACTTGAGGTATTTTGTGTTCGAAATAGTAATCCTGTAGATCTAAAGGTCCTAATGTAATTGGCGTTTCACCATCAAGTGCCAGCGGGACTTCCTTATCGCCAAGGTAGGGTACTTTAATCTTAATAGGCTCCCTAATACCTACGAACTTCTTAACTACTTCATCGGGCAATATATGCACATCCTGTAGAGTGTGACTTAGGAAGAATCCGTCCAGATTAACCATAACAGGAAGTAGGACATCAGGATGTTCTGCTATTCTGAATGCTTGTATGACAGTGTCGTAAGCTTCCTGGGAATCCTCTACATATAATTGAATCCATCCTGAGTCTCTGGCACCCATTGTATCGCTGTGATCGCAGTGAATATTTATGGGTGCTGAGAGCGCTCTATTAACAATAGCCATTACTATCGGTAGCCTCAGTCCTGAGGCTATATATAGTATTTCCCACATAAGGGCTAGCCCTTGCGATGCTGTAGCTGTAAATGCTCTGGCTCCTGCAGCCGCTGCACCAACACAGGCACTCAATGCTGAATGTTCACTTTCTACTGGAACAAACTCTGTACCTACTTCTCCATTAGCTACAAACTCCGAGAATTTCTCAACAATTATCGTCTGCGGCGTTATTGGGTAGGCAGCAACAACATCAACATTACACTGCTTAACGGCCCACGCAACAGCCTCATCACCATTTAGACCCATTACAACTCCTTGAGTTTTCTCAATCGCCACCCCCCATCACCTCTCAGGAACCATTGAAATTGCTTTAACAGGACACTCGCGCGCGCATATCCCACAGCCTTTACAGAAGTCGTAATTTACGGTGACCTTTTCACCATCCCACACTATCGACATTTCTGGACAGTAGATCCAGCATAACAGGCATTTAACGCATTTCTCCTGATTTATTATAGGCCTAAATGTTCTCCAGTCACCTGTTTTGAACTCCGTTGAGAACTTCAGAGGTAGTGTACCTATAGGGAGTGCACGCCAGCCTTTAAGCTCACTCACTCCCTAGTCACCTCCTTTGTTTCTTCATATGCTGCCTTAATAACCTCAATATTCTTTTCAGCAATAGGGGCTCTGAAGCGCTCCTTAACTACTTCGAATATAGTGTCTAAATTTACCAGTGGAATCACCTTTACTAGCGCACCCAACATTGCCGTATTGGTTATGCCTCGGCCAAGTATCTTAATCGCTATTTCTGTGGCCGAAACTACGTATGTTTTATAATTTCTTAATTTCGCGCCCATCAAGCGGGACAATTTCTCGATATCAGTGCTCTTATAGTTAAGTATTAGTACGCCATCCTTTTTTAATCCCTCGAGAACATTTATAGTACCTAGTAGAGTAGGATCCAGCACGACAACTACATCTGGCTCATATATTCCTGAATGTACTTCTATTACATCATCACTGATCCTAGTAAACGCCATTATTGGTGCACCCATTCTCTCAGGGCCAAAGGTTGGAAATGACTGCGCGTGCTTACCCTCCCTAATTGCTGCCTCAGCTAGAATATTGCTCGCTGTCCAAACACCCTGACCTCCTCTGCCATGCCATCTTATTTCTATGTTCAGCAAGATATGTTTCACCATTTAGTGAATACCGTACTGAAAATTAATGTTTTCCCTGGATACGGAGTCAAAGCTAGTATTGGCCAATTCGTCGCTATAAGTTTATAAAAATGTAGTGCTGTTATTAGCGTTGGGGCAACCAGTGGGTACCAGTGAAATGCAGAAGGCAATTAAGGTTAGGGTTAAGTCTTTCGCTGACTTAGCTAGAATGGCAGCATCTAGTATTGCATTAGGTCAGGCAACATATATTATAAGGTATATAGAAGGTGGCAACACAATTTATGGTATTATGGCAGTATTTAGAGATTACTACAAGCTTTATGGTATCCCGCTATTCTACTATTACATTGATTCAGAAGAAAAAATACCTAAGGACAAGAATTACGTATTAATAAAAACTGATGTATCAGGTGAATCAATTGAGTTCTCAAAAGGGTCGAAAGCAGGGTACATAGTAATACCTATAATAAATTTGCATGAACCACCCGATTTTATTAAATAATGCTACAGCTGCCTAATATACATATAATATCTAAAAATAACAGTTTACTTAAGGAGTAAATCAAAGTGATGAAGCCGACGTAGTCTGAAGTCTAAAATTCAGTAGTGATGAAGGGTTGATTGACTGAATTTCAGTTAATATATTAGCTATAACATTAGGCAATGCTTAAAAACCCTTAATTTTCTAATTTCTCAAGGAAAAGGGCCCGTAGCTCAGCCAGGTAGAGCGGCGGATCCTTGCCGAAGGATGCCGAGGCTCTTAACCCGTAGGTCCCGGGTTCAAATCCCGGCGGGCCCGCCACACGATTCTTTTACCTTAAATGTTGCATCAGAAATCTGATTTCCCAAGAATAATCAGTGCATTGTCAGAAACACGAGCCCTCATCACTTACTCAGTCGGCTACCTTACTTCATCCGTAATACCCTTGCTTTGGGAGCCTAATAAACCATCCTTGTTAATCATGGTTCTAACCGGTATTATTGGGGTACCTCAGCGTAATAAAGTAGTTTATTAAATAATTCACCTTTGTCTTATTAGCTTCCTTATATATGTGGTAAAGTGAAATTGAGGTTTGGTGTGGGGGATGATTAAAGGAAGTATTGTGCTTGCTAATATTTGTCATCTTCTTTCGCCAGTGAGAGTAGCTGTATTGCGAGACCTAGGTAAAGTAAGAACCGAGAGTGGTTGGGAAGTTTTCAATCGAGGTGAAGAAGCATTCCTACCTCTATGGCTTGCTAAGGAACTTGAAAAAAGAGGGTATGTTGAAATACGGGAGGGTCATTTAAGTGAGGTAGATCTTGCAAAGTACTTAATTGTAGAAAGAAGTCTTCCCCGTGGTAAATTCCAGAACTTAAAAGATAGGTTCTACTTAGAAGCTAGGAATCTTTATAGAAGATTAAAGAGTGAAATCAAAGAAAAGCAATTGAGTGCTAAGGATCTATTAGCGGCAATTAAGGTAGAAGCCGACTTGAAAGACATAATTAGTATTAGAATGAATAAAGTAATTCAAGTAGCTTTGCTCGGCGGTAAGCTAGAGGATTTTGAAGAACAACTTCTTTTAGAGGAAAAAATACTGTTCAACTATGCTAAGGACTTAATTAACGTATGGTTTAAGGAGGTTCTAGGTGATGTACAGTACAAACAATAACATATTGAGCCTCGAGGGGAGGGAAGAAAACAAAATCCAATCTCTTCAGCTTTTATTTACTGACTTCTTAAGGACGTATAAGGATTCTAAGGGAAACTTTAAATATCGTGATAGAATACGCGAGATGATAATTAAGGAACGTAAATCTCTTCCTATAGATTATGAAGACCTTATTAATTATGACCCGCATTTAATTGACATAATAGAAGAAGACCCTGAAATCGCGCTACAGGCGTTTTCAGAAAGTATTAAAGAATTAGTTCGGCAAGAGAATCCTGATTACGCGCAAAAAGTACATCGCTTCTCTCCGAGGCTTAATGGATGGATAAAAACTACGCCAATCAGGGGTATCCGCAGCGACCACATAAATAAGCTTGTACTTATTGAGGGTATTATTGTAA
>CAYZJX010000082.1:0-6032 GCA_964479035.1 uncultured Desulfurococcaceae archaeon | reverse complement strand
TCCCTCACCTACAACAACTCCATCACCAACAGCAACAACACCAACAACCACAACAACACCCTCCCCAACAACCACACCATCACCAACTCCAACAACTACACCAGCAAAGAAGACTATTGTAGTGTATGCATCATTATCTGAAATGACCACGTGTGATCCAAGTACAGAATTCTCTAATTCAGTTCTCTGGTTACCTCTGGTTTATGAACCCCTCCTATGGTACGACCCGATAGAGGATAAGTTCATACCAGCACTGGCAGAGAAATGGGAGAGTAAGGAAGATGGTTTAGTATGGATATTCTACTTAAGAAAAGATGCTAAATTCCATGATGGTACACCAGTTACGGCTCAAGCTGTTGCTGCATCAATTAATAGAACAATAACCTTAGGAGAAGGTGCAGCGTACATTTGGGATCCTGTTAAGGAGGTTAAAGCAGTAGATGACTATACTGTAGAATTCACACTCAAGTATCCAGCACCATTAGATAAGATCGCTTCTTCATGTTATGCAGCCTATATCTTTAGCCCTAAAGTAGTTGAGTATGCAGGTGCTGAGAACCTAACTGACCCGAAGGTAGCTGACTGGTTTAATGCTGGAAATGACGTTGGCTCAGGGCCCTACAAACTAGTGAAGTGGGACCCGGAGAATGAAGTCATACTCGAGAAGTGGCCCGACTGGTGGGGTTGGAAGTTACCTAACTACCCGATGAAGTCTGATAAAGCACCTGATGTGTTCATCATAAAAATAGTTAAGGATGCCGTCACTCAAGAGAGGCTCGTACTTTCAGGAGACATACACATAGCTGAGTACGTTCCTCTAGAGGATGTTGAGATGCTTAAGAAGGATCCGAGAGTTCAAGTAGTGACAAAGCCAAGCTTCCAGAATCTGTTATTACTATTCAACACAAAGAAGCCGCCACTAGACAACCCGCTGGTGAGGAAGGCGATAGCACATGCCATACCTTATGAGGAAATTGTTAAGGTAGCTAGATCCGGTATAGGTAGAGTAGCAAGCGGGCCTATACCTTACGGTATGTGGGGTCACTTTGACAACTTGACCTATACCTACGACTTAGAATTAGCTAAGAAGCTTCTAGCTGAAGCAGGCTATCCAAACGGCATACCACAAACTCTGCTATTGGTCTACACTGCTGGTGACATTTACGAGAAAAGAACTTCAGAGCTTATTGCTGCGAGTTTGTCAAAAATAGGTATTAAAGTAGATATTAGGCCAATGAGCTGGGAAGAGCAGTGGGCCCTTGCTCAGAGCGGCTGGGAGAACCCTGAAGGAGCTCAAGATCTATTTATAATGTACTGGTGGCCTGATGTAAACTCCCCAATCACTTACCTCTACAACTTGTGCCATAGTGAGAGCAAGGCCTTTAACTTATGTTATTACGAGAACTCAACTTTTGACGAGTTGATTATGAAGGCTTATGAGTTGGAAGGTACAAATAAGGAGAAAGCCCTGCAACTATATTATAAAGCCCAGAAAATACTGTACGATGACGTCCCGATAGTAGGTCTATGGGACAGTGTTGACGTCAGGGTTGCTGTTGCTGACATAGGAAACCTAGAGAAAGCTGTTAATCCAGCGTATCCAACAGTAATATTTGCTCAAGTACTTAGTGTAGAGAAGTAATATAATTATACCATAAAATTTTTTAATTCAATTTAATTAATTGAATACACTCTTTCATTATTTCCTTAAGGATATAGCTTTAAAGACCTGTCAAGTAAATATTAATGCTGAGAGCAGGTGTACTGAAGTGCCAGTAAGTAAGGAGTACATAATCAAAAGAACTTTCTCATTAATTGGTGTGGTCTTCGGCGCTGCTATAATTACATTTATTATAACTAGGGTTGTCCCAACAAGGCCGGAACTCTTGTGGGCTGGCCCTCACGCAACCCTTGAACAAATAGAACGTGCCCGGAAAATACTACATCTCGACGATCCTATTTACATACAGCTTGGATACTACCTGAGGGACCTTCTTACAGGTAATTGGGGTGTATCGTGGAGAACAAAGTCACCTGTACTACCTGGTATACTGTCTGCCCTACCGGCAACACTTGAGCTAATAATAGTTGCATTCATAATAGCTATGGCAGTAGGGATCCCGCTAGGAATAATAGCTGCCCTCAGAAGAGGTACCCTCATTGATCACATACTTAGGGTAATCACAGTTATAGGAGCATCAGCACCTGTTTTCTGGCTAGCTCTTATCTCCCAGTTAGTATTTAGCGGCTGGCTTAGGGCGCTACCGTCTGCTAAAAGAATTGATGAGCTACTAGTTATTGAGACAGGCTTTCGTCCTATTACCGGGTTCTACCTCCTTGACAGCCTGATACAGGGCAACATACCTGCATTTATTGATGCTCTGAGACACATTATCCTGCCTGCAATAGTACTTTCATTTTACCCTATGTGCTTAAGTGCTAGAATGACGAGAGCCCTAATGATTGAGGTACTAAATGAGTGGCACATTAGGACCGCATTAGCCTGGGGTCTGCCTAAGAGGACGGTGCTGTATAGGTATGCACTAAAGAATGTTATTGCACCCGTAGTTGCATCGCTTGGACTTTCATTCGGATATACTATAATAGGTGCATTCATGGTTGAGCTAGTGTTTGTCTGGCCTGGTATTGGCATGTATGCTGCAATGTCGCTCCTCAGCTTCGACTACCCTGCCGTCGTGGGCTGCGTACTATTTATAGCTATATTCTACTCACTCATAAATACCATTGTTGACATAATTCACGCCATTATTGATCCAAGGGTGAAGCTATAATGCCGTTTGAGGAAGTACGACTAATATTCAGATTAATTAGAATGAATCCAATATCCATGACAGGTCTCGTAATCGTTACTATATTTATAATATTAGGGATTCTAGCTCCATATATAACTCCTTACCCAGAAGACGCGTGGGGTTTAACGTACAATATAGATAAGAGGTACCTACCGCCATCCCTTGAACACCCCTTTGGTACGGACGAAATGGGTAGGGACATACTCAGTAGAGTCATATTAGGCGCGAGATTCTCATTACTAATATCGGTTGGTGTTGTGGGCTTAGCACTACTTATGGGAATACCTATAGGGTTAGTTGCTGGTTACTTAGGTGGTCGTGCTGGTACCCTACTAATGAGGGTTACGGATATGTTTCTAGCATTCCCACCTTTACTTCTAGCCATAGCTCTAGCTGCTACTTTAGGCAGAGGTTTAGTTAATGTAATTATAGCACTAGCTATTTCCTGGTGGCCATGGTACTCCAGGCTAATCTACGTTCAGGTAAACTCAATAAAGAACCTACCATATGTTGATGCAGCTAAAATAGTTGGGTTAAGCCCCATTAAGATCATGGTCAGACACGTACTCCCTAATGCTTTAACACCGGTAACTGTTCAAGCGGCACTTGACATGGGGTCCGCTATATTGGAAGCTGCAGGCCTGAGCTTCTTAGGTGTTGGTGTTAAGCCGCCAACGCCTGAGTGGGGACTGCTAGTCAGTGAAGGCTGGGCATCAATAAATATTGCATGGTGGAGCAGCCTGTTCCCAGGATTAGCTATACTGGTAACTGTAATAGGCTTTAATCTACTAGCTGATGCTGTCCGAGAGGCCATGGATCCAAGACTTAGAAAAGCTATTGTTATGAGGAGGTTGTGAGTATGTCTTCAAGTACCATAATTCTTAGTGTTAAGGACTTAAATGTGAATTACTACACATTAGAGGGCATTATTAAGGCTGTAAGAGAGCTTTCATTTGACCTACGTAAGGGTGAGTCTCTCTGTATTGTTGGCGAGTCAGGTTCGGGCAAGTCTACAGTAGGACTAACTATTATTAGAGCACTGCCTACTAATGCTATTATTGCCGGGGGACAAATTATATTCAATGGTTTAGACTTATTGAGTCTTAGCGATGAGGAGATGACTAGTAAAATAAGAGGTAAGGAAATTTCAATGATATTTCAAGATCCTGCCGCAACATTTAATCCTCTCTTTACTATAGGTCAAACATTATCTGATGTAATAAGGCATCACCTAGGTATTAAGAATAAGGTGAAAATACGTGAGCATGTATTAAATATGTTACGCACTGTCGGGCTTCCGGATCCAGAGAGAGTGTCCAGGTCGTACCCGCATGAATTAAGTGGTGGTATGCTGCAAAGAGCTGCAATAGCTGTCGCACTATCCACAAACCCAAAGGTGCTCATAGCTGATGAGCCAACTACAATGCTTGATGTGACGCTGCAGGCCCAGATTCTAGACCTCCTTAGGAAGCTTAAAGAAGAGTTTAATTTATCTATGATATTCATAACACACAACTTGGGCGTAGCTGCTGAGGTATGTGACAAAATTCTTGTCATGTATGCTGGCGTGCCATTCGAGGAAGGACCATGCGATGAAGTACTACTAAGGCCTATGCACCCGTATACTAAGAAGTTGCTTGAGTGTGTTCCCAGAGCGCATAGAAGGGTCGGGAGGTTAAGGTATATTCCTGGAATGTTACCAGATCCTAAGAACTTGCCTAAGGGATGTCCATTTGCTCCTAGATGTGAGAGTGCTGCAGAGATCTGTAATAAGAAACTACCTAAGATGGTTGAGGTCAGGCCTGGACATAGTGTAGCTTGTTACGCACATTCTTCAGGAGGTGAGCACTAATGACTTTGCTTAATGTAGTAAATCTTAAGAAGTACTTTCCCATAAGAAGGGGATTGTTTGGCAGGATCGTTGGGTACGTAAAGGCAGTTGATAGTGTCTCATTTAATATCGATGAAAATGAGGTTTTCTCTCTAGTAGGTGAGTCAGGATCAGGCAAAACTACTGTGGCTAGGTGCATTCTTAAGCTGTACGACCCAACCGATGGAAGAATAGTGTTTGAAGGAAGAGACATTACTAGGCTTAAGGGGAGGGATCTTAAGGATTACCGAAGAAAAGTCCAAGCAGTTTTCCAAAATCCGTTTCTATCGCTTAATCCAAGAATGCGTATTGCCGATATAGTTTCTGAGCCCCTACTAGCACATATGAAGATAAGTAAGAGTAAAGCTCATAAAGCTGCGGTTGAGTTACTTGAGAGAGTGGGGTTATCAGCCTCACTCGCCAGGAGATTCCCAAGTGACCTAAGTGGTGGTCAGGCACAGAGAGTAGCTATAGCTAGAGCCCTAGCACTTAAACCTAAGCTCATAGTACTAGATGAGCCCACCTCAGCGCTTGACGTGTCCGTGCAGGCCCAAATACTCAACTTACTTGAGGATTTAAGTAGGGAGTATAAGCTGTCTTACCTCCTAATATCTCACGACCTCTCCGTAGTTAGGTACATTAGCGACAGAGTAGGGGTTATGTACCTAGGAAATATTGTTGAAGAAGCACCTACGGAAGTGCTTTTTGAAAATCCCTTACACCCATATACTCAGGCACTCCTCTCTGCAGTTCCAGAACCTGATCCGTCGCTCAAAAAGTTGAGGAAAAGAATAATGTTGCCTGGCGAGCCACCAAGCGCTATAAACCCACCTAAGGGTTGTAGGTTGCATCCCAGGTGTCCTAAAGTAATGGAGATCTGTAGCAGGGAGGAGCCTCCCTTAATTGAGGTTAAGGAAGGCCATAAAGTTAAGTGCTGGCTTTATGTAAAAAAGTAATTTATTTCAGGGAGAATTGAGGCTCAATTCTATGGCTTAAGTACAGGGAAACCACTAACTCTTTTCTCTATGGGTACGTACTCTACATTGAATCCGAAGTACTTAGGGCCATGCACACTTAAGGCCTTGGGTGTTCTGAACGGCTCACGACCTTTTAGTCCAATAACTGCTACTTCCGTACCTTCCCTCAGGTCTGTGTTAGTTATTGGTTCACCTGATTTTGATTCAATAATGATTATTAGATCAGGTGAAGTAGCTATTACATCATTGTTAAACCACATTATGTGATTCTCATTCTTAAACCACACCCTAGCTTGATGCCCCTCAAATTCATCAGTACCCTTAATGTGTATGTAACCCCACATGTAGCCCTCGCGGTCTTCCCAGTCTTTT
>CAYZJX010000081.1:0-6054 GCA_964479035.1 uncultured Desulfurococcaceae archaeon | reverse complement strand
CTGCCGAATCCAAGTTATTAGTTACTACTGAATTAAGTATTGCCTCAGTTAGTTCTTCAATCATCACGTCAAGTTCCCCTGCTAGGCCTGACCCTCCAGTCATCATCATGTAGTTCTGTAACTCACTTACTAGCTCACGGGTATGGCTAAGTAACACTATAGTGTCGGTAACATCCATTAAATCCTCACCGTAAGTCTCCATTACTTTGGTCTTAGCTATCCTTAAGCTGACGTTATAGAGCCTAATGAACTCGTTAATGAGGTAGTTAACCGCTTCTCTATTAACAGATAAGTTTCTAACGGTTTCAACTACTAAATTAACTATCTTATTAACCACATCACCGAGCTCTACATCATAGCTAGTGAAAACTATATCAGAAAGGTCTCTTCGTCCTTTACTGCCTATAATTATGAAATCTGGTACCGCTTTTCTCAATTCTGCCGTTAGTTTCCTCAGAGTTTCCTGCGGACAACGAACCCTAACCTTAGTTATACCCTCTACAAAAGCTGCTGTAAGCTTCCTTACTGCAGCACTCACATTTCCCTCATTAACATCAATAAATATTTGAATGCTCTCATCAGCAGCAGTCCTACGTCTAGGTACGGCTGAGAGTCTCTTGCCGTCAAAGTATATGTCGACTACATCACCTGCTTTAAGACCTAGTAGCGAAGCCCACTTCTTAGGTATTGTAAGAGCTATTGAGCCCGGACCTACCCTAATTAACTTCCTGCTATCGTGCTCCATCTACGAGGCCCCCGTACTGTTAACTCCTGAGACATTATATTGTTATTATTCGTAATTATTTTACTTATAGTAACTACTTTAATTGCTTAGCCAACGATTGTTATAGCATTCAGTATGTGTGGTGGTAGCGTGAATGCTGCTAGTGACTTAAACCATCTTAAAAATAACGAGAAGAAACATGAGAACTTGGTTCAAGCACTGAAGACTATACAGCAGACTGAAGGTTGTATTTCACCTAGGACTGCTGAATTTATTGCTAAACAAATTGGGGTTCCTTACTCAAGAACATTTAGTGTTGCTACATTCTACCACTTACTTAGTATTGAGCCGCTAGGTAAGTACAGAATATTTGTTTGCACAGGAACTACCTGCTACATTAAGGGAAATACGGAAAATCTAAAATATCTTAGAGCACTTCTAGGCATTAAGGCCGGGAATCACACATCAAGTGATGGTCTCTTTACCGTTGAGGAAGCAAGCTGTTTAGGGTGCTGCTCCCACGCACCAGTAGTAGCTGTATACATGCCCGATGGAACAAAAAGAATCATTGGTAAGGCAACTCCTGAGGTACTTCAGAAATTAATTGATGAATTAAGGTTAGAGGCCCGTAAGAAGGGGTGGGCCAAGTGAGCTGGACTTTAATGGACAAATGCTGTCCTAAGTGTTGGCACAATCCGCCTGATAATCCATGCCCTAATTATGTTCAATGCCGAGTTAAGGGGCCTTTATGTCACGATGATATTGAGTGCAGGGAGTTAAGAGCAAGAAGGCTTAATGAACTAAAGTTCGGTAGGTATGGCGCTAAGGTCAGGGTAGCACTAGCATCATGTACTCTGGCTGTAGGTGCTGCACAAGTGTATGATGCTATTAAGGATTATGTGAGAGAGACCGGTTTAGCTGTAGATATAGATGTTGTCGGGTGTCACGGCCTAGACTTTATTGATCCATGGATAGAAGTTGTTAAGATAGGATATCCGCCAGCTATATATGCTAACGTCAGTCCAAAGGAAGTAGGTAATATACTCAATAGATACTTCTCAGGTGACGTGAGTAGGGCATTTGCACTTAAGTACAGAACAGGCGCTACTAAAGGAGAATTCCTAGTGCCTACACTTAATGAGCTAATATTTTGGCGTAAACAAGTACGGCTAGCTGCAAGAAATTGTGGTTTCGTAAATCCTGAATCTATTGAAGAGTACATAACTAGGGGCGGGTACTTAGGGCTCGCTAGAGCTATCAAAATGAGGCCTGAGGAAGTAATTGAAGAAGTTAGGCTAGCTAAGCTCAGAGGTAGAGGCGGTGCCGGATTCCCCACATGGATTAAGTGGAAGGCAGTTAAGGACCAAGTAAGTGATGTAAAGTATATAGTAGCTAATGCTGAGGAAGGGGACCCCTCAGCCTTCTCTAATAGACTGCTCATTGAGTCAGATCCGCATATACTTATTGAGGGGATGGTTATTGCCGGATATGCTACAGGAGCTGGTAAAGGATACATCTTCGTAGGTGCTGAATGCGACCTAGCTGCTGAAAGATTGAAAAAAGCCGTGGGGGAGGCGAAGAAGTACGGCCTACTAGGCGAAAACATACTGGGGTCAGGCTTTTCATTTGACATAGAAATATTTCAAGATGCGGGTAGGTATACAAGCGGTGAGGAGACAGCACTACTTGAGGAAATAGAGGGCAAGAGGTCGTCACCTAGGGCTAGGCCGCCATATCCTGTAACGAAAGGGTTATGGAATAAGCCCACAGTAGTAAATAATGTTGAGACGCTGGCTCATACAACAGTTATTCTACGTGAGGGCTGGGACAGGTACTCTACTATAGGTACTGAGAGATCTGGCGGAACGAAAATGGTTTCTGTTTCAGGATCTATTAAAAGGCCTGGAGTCTATGAGGTTCCCATAGGCACTACAATAAGGACTATTATTGAGGACTTAGCCGGTGGTCCTCCTGAGGGGGTGAAGCTTAAGGCTGTTGAGGTAGGTGGTCCTGCAGGAGGGTTCCTACCAACCTCTAAAATCAATGTACCACTTAATTATGACACATTGCCCAAGCTGGGTGTGGCTATGGGCTCAGGAATTCTGGTTGCTATAGATGAACATAAGTGCATAGTTGACCTAGCTAAGCACTTCATGACATTCTTTGCTAATGAGTCATGCGGGAAGTGTGTGCCATGCAGGGCGGGTACCAGGAAAATGCTGGAGATACTGAATAAAATAAGTTGTGGTAAAGGTAGTGAGGAGGACCTAGAGCTTCTTGAAGAGCTAGGTGAGACACTTAAGGACGCCTCTCTATGTGCCCTGGGCAGTGGTGCGCCTATTCCTGTACTCTCAAGTATCAAATACTTTAGGGAAGAGTTCTTAGCTCATATAAGAGAAAAGAGGTGTCCTACAGGTGTATGTCCCGTGGGTCGTGAGGTGATGAAGTATGAAGAATAAAGTAAGGGTAAAAGTGGACGGAATTGAAGTTGAAGTTGATCACGGATCAGTATTGCTGGATGCTATTAAGAAAGCAGGAGTACCTATGCATTCCCTCTGTCAGGCAGGGGAGCTCTACAGAGGTGCTTCATGTAGGCTTTGTCTTGTTGAATTACCTAATGGCAAGTTAGTTCCAGCTTGTGCATTCCCAGTAAGTGACGGCTTAGAGGTGCAAACTAGAACAGCCAGGACTTTAAAAATCCGCAGAAATACGTTAGAGTTGCTGCTTGCTTACCACAGAATTGAGTGTTGGGTCTGTATGCGGAAGGGAGACTGCATACTAGTCAAGATGGCTAAAGATTTGAGGCTTGATGGTATACCGGTGTGTGCTGAGTGTCCGCTGCATCCTAATGAGTGCTTATTAAATAAAGGAATTCTATGCTTAGGTCCGCTGACGCTAGCTGGATGCGATGCTGAGTGTCCGGCAACAGGCGGTAGATGCTGGGGTTGTAGAGGACCTATAACTAGAGAGGATATTGTAGTAAGAGCATTGAACAGGTACGTAGAGCTAGGTTTCACCATAAACGAGGTTATTAAAACAGCTGAGATATTCTGGAGTGCACATCCATTCCTTGAAAAAATCAAGTTAATTGCTGGAGGTGTCTGAAGTGACTGGTATTAAAGGATTTATTAAGCTATATGAAGAAATTCCGGGCGTAGCCGGGCATATCGACGTCAACATTAAGGAGGTAGACGGCAGATATAAGGTCAGAATTAATATTACCCAGAGCCCCAGGTTCTTCGAATTATCACTTAGAAATAGAAAAGTTGATGAAGTCCCCATAATAACTGCTAGGATTTGCGGGGTATGTAGCATGGCTCATTTACTCGGCTCAGTAACAGCTCTTGAGAAAGCACTAGGTATTGATATGGGTGAGAAAGTAGCAAGACTGAGGAAGATTGCTGAGACTGTTGGAATAATTCAGAATAATTTGGTTCATGTTCTTGTTGCACTTCCTGATTATTTAGGCTTCAGGAACTTAATCGAGCTAGCTAAAGCTGAACCTGGAATCGTACGGAAATTCCTTAAATTAAATACTGATGTCCTGAAAGCCTATAGAAATATCGCAGGCAGATTTACTCACTCTCACGTAATTGACGTAGCATACCAGGGTAAGTTAGTAACTAAATATGACCTTGATAAAGCATCTAAAATACTTGAGTCTGTAAGTCGAGGAGCTAAGGAATTGTTAACTGAACTAGTATGGAAATGGAAAGATATCGAGTTTAAGGATCCAGTCCTAAGCTACCTTACAGTAAATACCCAGGGATATCCGGTAATGGGTGATGAAATAGCTACATCTGATGGTAAGGTAGTTTCTGTAATAAGGTATACAGAGATTATTAAAGAGGAAGAAATGGAGTACTCGAACGCCAAGTACTGTACTTATGGTGGAAAGCCATTCTTTGTTGGTTCAAGAGCTAGAATACTACGCAGTCACAAAGACTTAACTAAGGAAGTAGATGATTACATGAGTCAGCTGAGACTTGATTTAAGTAACCCATTTGATAATGTTAAGGCCCAGTTCATTGAAGCAGTATACCTTGCAAGCGTGGCTGAACATGAGCTAGCTGAATTAGCTAATGCGGTGGGTTCTGGTATTAGGCTTTACGATCTAAGTAAACTTCAGGGCAGCGGTGAAGCCGTATCAGCTATTGAGGCGCCTAGGGGACTCCTCATACATCACTACAGAGTAGAGAAGGGTAGGTTAGTGGCAGCAAATATAATAACACCAACAGTCATGAATAGTAAGCACATGGAGGTCTGCTGTGAGGAACTAGTCAATAAATTAAGTAATGAGGGAATAAATAGACTTGACGCACTGAAAGATTACGCTGCAGCACTAATTAGATCTTATGATCCATGCCTCCCATGCGCAGTTCATTAAGGGGTGTATTGAATGAAGGTTGCAATTTACTCATTTAGTTCATGTGAAGGGTGCAGGTACACTATAATTAATGAATTAGACAAAGTATTAGTAGTACTTAAGTCCTTAGGTGTAGAAATAGTTCGAGAACCTCTTCTTGGTATGGGAGGAGAGCCAGCTAATTATGACGTGGCTATAATAGAAGGAGCAGTAACCTCTAAGGAAGAAGTTGATAAAATTAAAGAAATAAGAAGAAAGTGCAGGTACCTGGTAGCTTTAGGTAGTTGTGCAGCATTAGGTGGTATAGTTACGTTTATGTATAAGCACAAAGGTGAGGTGACGAGATTTGATGAGGCGTATAAATTTGGTGAACCGATCCATAAGTTCGTGAGAGTTGATGCAGTCGTTAAAGGTTGCCCAATAAAAGTTGAAGAGTTTCTAACGACAATTGAGCACATAGTTAAGGGACTTCCCGTAGTTGAGCTTGAGAGGAGATTTCAGTATTTTAAGACTTCAGAGAGGATAATAGATGATTATTTACTTAAGCTAGATACAGGTAAATGCATTGTCTGCGGCAGATGCGTGGAGGTCTGCTCAATACTGGGTGTTAATGCCTTGGACTATGGCTTTAGGGGGAGCTCAATTATTGTTGCAACGCCATTCTTCAAGAAGTTTAGTGAAGTGGGCTGTATACATTGTGGATTATGCGCCAGCTACTGTCCAGTAGCGGCAATCACCTACAGAGACGACGTACCGAAGGCATTAGAACTAATAGGGTCAGGTAACTTTAGTATAATTATTGATAAGTGGGCATTGGATGGACTTGCTGAGTCACTTGAGGTAAACGCTGGCAAAATTATAGCGGCATTAAAACTCCTCAATGCCAGAGAAGTTAGGCTGTGGGATCCGTTAGAAGTTGTTACTAAGGTTAGTGAGCCAGCATTAATACCCATGAGTAATGCTG
>CAYZJX010000080.1:0-6148 GCA_964479035.1 uncultured Desulfurococcaceae archaeon | reverse complement strand
TTAGGTTGGAGGCGCTAATGAACTCAACAAAGAAAGCTATTGAAGAGCTCAGGGAGAATGCCCAGAAATTTAGGGAGTTAGGGCTCGTCAATATAGCCAACAAGCTAGAATCACTTGCGAATAAGCTCTCGAAGGACCTAGAGAAGCTAGAGGACATGATTGAGGAGAAGCTGAATATAAGTAAAATGAAGCTAATAGTACACTTAGGTAAGCTGGAGAGAATGACATTTGCAGTGCATGTTCAGGCAGCATTAAGGCACAGAATAACTCACCGAGGGCTTGAAATCGGATATAATGTGAGTAACATTATAAGAGTAATTCAAGCTCTCATAGATTACGTCGAAAATAGAGTTATGTCAAATCCTGAAGTACCTGATCATATTAAGGAAAAGGTCGGGGAAATTATCGAATTATCCAGAGAAGTGATAGATGAGCTTAAGTCGCTTGCAGAAAGTGCGGTAAATGGGGATGAAGAAGGAGTCTCAGAGTCAATAAATGAAATTAAGGACTTAATGAAGGAGATTAGAGAAAAAGTTGCTGATTTAAGGAAGGAAGTAGGCCCTGGAAAACCCTACCTCAAAATGATTACAGCCGTAATATTGAGAATAGAAGGCATGCTTAACTCAGTAACTAACTATGTAATAGGTCATGCAGAGAAAGTGCTTCATAAAGCTGAGGAAGCTGAAGGCGAGAAGCACTCTGGTGCATACATGCTTGTTGAGAGAGCTCTGAAGCTAATTAAGACAGCATTAAAAGTCGGTAAGCTGCATATATGCAGATTAAATGACGAAACTAAGGAGTTGTTAGAAGACGCTAAGGAAACTCTTGATCACGCAAAAGACTTGATCGAGGACGGAAACATCAGTGCTGCAATAGAAGCATTAAACCTGTCACTGAGCTACCTAAGTAGTGCTAAGGAAATGATTAAGTGCAACTTTATAGTAAATCATATTGAGGTTGCTATACAGCACGTTAATGAGGCCTTAAGTATTTTGCAGGAATAAATACTATACTTTTTATATACTTTATATAAAGTTAATAAATTTCTCAATATAATTTATTCTTAATTAATTACTACGAGTGCTAAATGTTCGGCTTGGCTTTAAGTAAGCAGAACAGCCAGAATTAATGAAGTGATAATTAATAATGAACCAGTAACTCTCCTAGGTGTGAGTGCTTCAGAGAGTACCTTACTTGAAATTAATTGTGATAACATCGGTGTCAGTGTTGTTGCTAGCGAGGGTATCATTACCCCAAGCATCCTCAGTGACGTTGTAAAGAGAATAAAGCCTATGAAATATGATACAACACCTGATGTAGCTAGTATGGCGAGCGCCCTCTTAGTTATAGTTCTAATGTTCCTAAAACCAATGCTCATTAGTAGCGGTGTCAAAACCATCACTCTGAGTCCTGCCACTTCTATGGGAGGGAGGTTGCATGTATTAACTAGATAGGAGACAAGTATCGTACTTATTCCCCATGCGAAAGCAGCAGCATACGAAAATATTATGCCTTTTAGATTAGCCCTCATTCCACCCTCGCTAACCGCTAGGTACATGCCGAGCAAGGCCAGAGGCGTTAAGTATAGTGCTATGAAGCCTCTGAAGTCATGTAGAATAAATATGTTAAGAATTTGAGCTATTAAAATGTACTGATAAGAAAGTACTGTTGCTAAGCCAGCACCTAACTTATCAACACCCATAATAAATAGTACATCACCTATTCCCGGACCGATAACTGTTGAGGCTACTATAACAAAAAATACATATGGGTTAAATCGCCCGACACCCACGTAAGCAAGCGTAGGGACATACATTAAAGAGGCGAAGAGTGCTCTAATGCCATTAACGAGAAAAGGATCTCTTATGTCTCTCAGGCTTAACTTAATAAATACCGAGGCAGTAGAGAACGCCACAGATGATGTAACAGCTGCTAGTACTCCAATAATCTGGACTAGCACTAAGTATCCCCGCTGAAGTAGAATTTAGGATTAATAATATAAATGCATCACGCCTCATAGAGGTA
The DNA here is from genome assembly GCA_964479035.1 of uncultured Desulfurococcaceae archaeon. Classification (GTDB taxonomy): domain Archaea; phylum Thermoproteota; class Thermoprotei_A; order Sulfolobales; family NBVN01; genus B83-G16. The sequence continues at coordinate 4,123 of CAYZJX010000080.1, read as the reverse complement.
CTGCAGTTCTCATGAATCGCATGGTTAGAGTAGCTGTGAACTATTAAGTGAGTATTGTTGCAGCAGCAAGAGTAAGTAAATTAGAGATTAAGCCTCCAATTAGTAGTGAAATCATGGTTTTTGTTTTATCCATTCCTAGCAAGTACGCTCCTAGCGCACCAGTCCATACTCCTGTAGCAGGTAGTGGGATAGCGACAAATATAATGAGTCCTGCAGTACCATATTTATCTACGTATTTATGCACCCTATGTCTCACATTGCTAACATAGCGAAGATATAGCTTAGAAGACTTAGAGAGCAATGCATACTTACTCTTTCCCATAGCCTTAGCTACGTCATCAATGAACGCTAGAGCGTTCGGCAATATTGTAGCTAATAATAAAACGCCTATGGAGGCAATAGCAAATGAGATTAGCGGGTCTAGCCCAGTAGCAATACCAACCAAGAGCGCATACCTGCCCTCAAACGTAGGTAGTAGTGACAGTATTAAAACCTTAAGTGCAGTAGTGATAGTCGCTACAGACGGTAGTGCAGTGACTGCCATGATTTCACCTACTGCTAGAGGTAATTATTATAATATCGATAAGTATCGGAATACCTATGCCTAAAAGGAACCCTCCTACCACATCTATAAGGTAGTGCTCATTAAGTAAGACCCTACTAGCTGCTATAATCGGCAGTAAAGAATATAGTAATATAGCTATAACCTTAGATATTTTCCTTAAATAGCTGGTAAGTACAGTAAATCTTGCTACGTGACCTGAAGGAAAAGACATCACCTCTAATGTAGAAAGCGTATTGCTGATGTTTAATGAGGAAATCCCACTGTATTTAACTAATGGTCTCGGTACACCCACAAGAAGCTTAGTCACGGCAGTAAGCACTTCAGTAATTGCTAATGCAGCAATTAGTGAGACAGCAATATGCTTAGACACTAATCTTGTAGCAAATACAAGTACAAAAATAGCTGAGACGCAAGCCCACACACAAAAAATGCTTGCTACAGCAGACACTGCAGTCATTATACACTCAACCTCGGGTGCAAGGCGACTTAAAAGAGGAATTAAGTTACTGTCATAACTTCTTAATATTGGGGTGTACTTATTGATGATAGCTATTAGGGTAAATACTATTAAGGCAGCAACACCGCAGGCTAGCTTAAATTTGGATTTCTGCTTCATTAAATCACTGTACTAAAGTATTAGTTTATCTTAAATGACTTTTGCGGATTATGGTATTACCTCTATATTGAAGGTCTTCAATAATATACTTCATTAAGTATTACTTACCAATTAAGGTGTCACCTAATATTAGCTTTCTTAGCTAGTGTTTGAGTAGGTAGGGAATTTGCTGGTTGCGCACCTAGCAGACACTCACTTGGGGTTCCGACAGTACGGTATTGAGGAGAGGGAGCTTGACATATATACTCTTTTTGAAGAAGCGGTTGACATTGCAATTAGAGATGGGGTTAAGGCTATAGTTATATCAGGTGATATGTTTGATAAGCCCCGCCCACCTAATAGGGCAATTAAGATTGCTAGTGATATTATTAAGAAAGCCCATGATAAGGGGGTTCAAGTATATTCTATTCTAGGTGAACATGACCTACCCAAGAAGTACGACCTCCCTCCTCAAGCTTTGATACCGTACCTTAGACTATTAGGTACTTCAAAAACCCCTAATGTGGATGTAATTCGTCATGAGGGGAAGGATTACTTTATTGTGGGTATATCCCATCATCCACCGAGAATGAAGTACTTAAAGGTGCTGAAGAAAAAACTCAATGAAGTAATGCTGAGCGTTAATGGTAAGAGGACTGCCTTAATGCTTCATCAGAATATAAAGCAATTCTTCCTACTTGAGGAAGGACTTGACTTCGCTGACATACCAAATGAGGTAGCTTATGTAGCGATGGGACACTTGCATAGGAGGATTCTTAAGAAATTAGAGAGCGGTGCTATAGTGGCTTATGCAGGCAGTATAGATATTTTGAGAGCTGATGAGATAGATTCGTGGAGAGAGGTAGGTAAGGGCTTTTATATAGTTGACTTAAGTAGTGATGAAGCGACAGTACATAGTATTAACCTAGATGTAAGGCCTCAGGTAGTGCTTAAGACTAATTACCGCAGGTTTAGGGAGGATCTTAAGATTATACTTAGTAATGTGAGTGTGTTAGGTAAGAGGGGAATTATTCATGCTTGGATTACAGTTCCTTATAGCGTAAAGGATGATATAGTGAGAGAGGTTAGGAGGATAGTGGGTGAGAGAGCTTACGTTAGGGTCAGGTTGGAGAGAATAGCAGAGAGTATTCGGTGGGGTGGAGAAGGTATGGCTGAAGTTGATACTTTAGGTATAATAGCGTCCTTAATAAGTAAGGATCCCAATGACCGTAGAGCTAGGGAGGCGGCAGCAGTTATACTTAAGATAAAGGACATACTTGCTGGTGAGAGCGAAGAGGATATTGATGCGTGGATTGAGAAGCTACTCCAGTATAAGGAGTTGTGGACCGATAAAGTAGGTTCTTTAAAGCCCGTGACAGCGTCATACAGCGATCTTCGTGGACGACAAGGTAGAGGACTTGAAAAATTCATGAGGTGAGCTTGATGTGACAGGGTCAATAGTAATTAAGAAGGTGTATCTTAAGAATTTCATATCGCATAAAGAGAGTGAAGTTGTTTTTGAGAAGGGCGTAACAGCGCTTGTGGGCCCTAATGGTGCTGGTAAGTCAAGTATCTTAGATGCCATATATTTTGCCCTTACAGGTAGGGCGCGTAGAGGGAGGCTCGAAGGATTAGTTAATGCAGCAGCGCCCAGGGGGGCTGAAGCGGTAATTAAGCTCTGGCTTGATGTCGATGGGAAGGAAGTAGTTATTGAAAGGAGGGTCTCTAGATCCGGTAAGCACGATGCTGTACTTAAGGTAGTCAATAAGACTGTACTACGCGTGACTACCGTTAATAAGGAAATAGAGGAGCTGCTGGGGCTTAAGGCCGAGTCGCTTCAAACAGTAGCTATAATACCTCAAGGTGCTCTAACGAAGCTCATAACGCTTACACCTGCAGATAGATTAGAGATTCTAGACGAGCTCTTAGGCCTTAACACATTCGAGGAAGCATGGGAAAAGCTAAAGGAATATAAAATAAGTGTTAAAACTAGAAAAATACCTCCTCAATCATATCAGCCAACGAAACAGGGCCTAGACAATCTGAGAGAATCATATAGTAAAATAATTACTGATGTGAAAGAAAAAGAGGAGTTCCTTAACAAATTGACAGGAGTACTTGATGAATTGAGAAGTGAACTTCAAGATATTAGTAGGAGAATAAGTAAGTTGAGAAGTGAGATAGAGGTACTTGAGAGAAAGAGAAAGGAAATGGAGGCAGAAAAGCAGGAATTAATAAGTATTGAAGAGGAGCTGAGAAATATTAGAAGTGAGGTTGATGCTAGAAGAAAGAAAATAAACAAACTAAGTAGGGATGTAGCAAAGTTAAGGGATCTCGAGGGTGAGGCTAAGAAATTGAGTGAGTTGTCGAAGCAACATCAAAAATTACGTGAGCTTCTTGTAATTACTGAGAATTTATATAGTAAGAAGGCATTACTTAATTCTAAGAAAAGCGAGCTCAGTAAGGCTGAGAAACTCCTAAGAGAACTTAAGTCAATACTCGGTAAATATCCGAATGGTCTAGAGGAAAGAATCAGGAAACTAGAGTTAGTTCGTGATAAGCTTAGTAAGGCTAGAGAGGAAGTATCTAGGCTAATCGAGCATTTAGGTAGGTTGAAATCAGATCAGAAGAATATGGAGGAACTCCTCAATAAGTTAATTGATGAAGTAAATGCTGTTCTCAATGAAGCTTCAGTTTTGCTTGGTAGTAAATTCGGATCTGTCAGTGAGGCACTAGTAGCTGTAAGACATAGGGCTATCGAGTTGAGGAAAATTATTGAAGAACTAAGGGAGACGCGCCAGGAAAAGCTTTCTCAAGCATCTATTGAAGAGGGGAGAGCTAGAGAAGCTGAGGAAAAGCTCGAGATACTTAAGAGAGAGTCTGAGGGAAGATGCCCACTTTGTAGGCAACCGCTAACCCGGGAGCATAAAGAGAGTTTGATTGAGAAGTTAAGTAGAGATGTT
>CAYZJX010000079.1:0-6286 GCA_964479035.1 uncultured Desulfurococcaceae archaeon | reverse complement strand
TAAAGATATTTTATCTACCTGCGAGACCTTAGCTTACCCTTACTACAGATATCCAGAGTTGGCTAAGAAACTTGATGAGTTGGCTGCTTCGAGAGGTGTGACGGTTCTTGGTGCGGGAATAAACCCGTGGTTTCTTCTTGATGCGTTAGTAATAGTACTTTCAGCACCTTTTAATATAATTAGGCGCATAAAAGCCGTGAGGTCCCTTGATGTAGGCAAGAGAAAGGTTCCATTTAGGGTCAAGGTGGGGATAGGGCTTGAACCTAAGGCGTATGCAGACAAGTTAAGAAAGGGTGAGCTAACAGGTCATGTAGGATATGCCGAGTCTGTTTATATAATTGCTCAGTCAATGGGAATTAAATTAAGTCGTGTTGAGGAAGCCCAGGAGCCTGTTGTAGCTGAGTCAGAAGTGTTTGTTGGTGGCCAAAAAATATCGGCAGGAAAAGTAATAGGTATTAAAGGTTACGGAAGGGGCTACGTAGACGGCAAAGAAGTAATTGCTATTGAGTATCACGCGTATGTAGGTGCTAATGAGTACGAGGAGGTAAGCATTAGCGGTAAGGACTATAGCGTTACTTGGAGGAGTACAGGTGTTCCAGGAGACTTAGGGACAGCATCAGTTATAGTTAACTTAGCTGAAGCTGTGGCGGCGTATAGGCCTGGCCTAATAACTATGGCTGACATAATACCGTTTAGGCCGAGGCTACTTACTTGAGTAACTCAGTATTAATTAAAGTCTCAGGTGCTTTTTTAGGTAGGGACTTAAGATATGTTGAAGGTCCAGTAATTATTGAGGTCACTGACGAAGGTATCATCGGTAGTATAAGTACGTCGTACTCAAGTGTTCTTAAGTCAAGCAAAGAGTTTGACTTAAGAGGGTATGTAGCACTGTCCCCCTTAGCTAACTTACATGTTCACATGCTTGATTACGCTATACTGGAAAGTGGGTGGGAATTAGATATCGATAGCTTAGTCGGTGAACCTTATGGGTTGAAGTATGTACTATTAAAGAAATTAGATAGAGGCATACTCAAACAAACCATACAGAAAGCAAGGTGGCTTAATTGGGCACACGGAATTGGTATCATTGCCGAGTTTCGTGAGTTGGGCTTAGAGGGGCTGATAGTAGATAGTGACATAAGAGTGAATGGTCACTTAATTCTGGCAATGCCTTATAGCCATGGGGTGGAGTCAGTTAAAGAAATTAGGGAATTAATTAAGTTCAGTGACGGTATTGGTATTTCATCTCCGCTATACTTTAGCAGAAGCATTCTGGAGTCACTGATAAAAATATGTAAGGAGAAAGGCAAGTATGTTGTAGCACATATAGCGGAGACTCAAGAAACATACAATGAGGGAGATCTATCTTACTTAATTAGTGTGGGAGCCGCGGATGTTATAGTGCATGGCACCTACCTTAAGAATGAAGATATTGAACTACTAAAGGACTCGGGTACAGCTCTAATTATATGCCCGCGCGCTAATATGTGGTTTTCGGGCAAGCTTCCCCCACTTAAGGAATTATATGAGTCAGGTATACAAGTAGGAATCGGCACTGACAATATGGGCTGGATTAAGCCCGACTTATGGCGAGATATGGAATTAATTTTTACTCTATTACGTAACCAAGGTGTTGCTGATCCTAAATGGGTTCTTAGAGCATGTACTATTGCTGCTGAGATATTTGGTATTAAGAACTATATTAATGAGGGTGCACCAGCTAATTTGTTGCTTCTGAATAGCGAGCATCTAGGTATTGAAGCAGTAAGAAATAAGTGGCTAGCAGTAATTAAGAGAGGAGGGGCTGAGGCAGTAGGTGCTTTAATTGTTGGTGGAGAACCAAGATACTGTAGCGGTAAGGGAGAGACCCTATGTAATAATTTACGTTACTTCTTCAGTAGACGGTAAAATTGCTTCAGTCAGCGGGGACTCTAGACTAAGCTGCATGTATGACTTAAGAAGGCTGCATTCATTCAGGGCTTCGTGTGATGCTGTAATGATCGGTGCTAACACAGTAATTAACGATGACCCCCTATTAACTGTGAGGTATGTAAAGGGACCTAATCCTCTTAGGGTCATTATTGATGGATCCCTAAAAATACCCACTACATCGAAAGTAATTACTGATAAATCAGCAAAAACAATAATTGTTACCTCATCTAATGCTCCGGCTGAAAAAATTAATGAATTAATGAAATTAGGTACTGAGGTAATTCGTTTGCCGTCACTAGGAGGTTATAGAGTAGAGTTAGCGGATGTACTAAAGCTTCTCTGGAAGAGGGGTATAAAGAGGCTGTTAGTTGAGGGTGGCGGGAATTTAATTTGGGGTCTCATAAGTAGAGGACTCATAGATGAATTCCACATAACATTCTCACCATATATAATTGGGGGCTCTAGAGCTGTGTCACCCGTTGAGGGTGAGGGATTTACTAGCAGAGATACCTGGGTGAGGCTGAAACTAATCAACTACACAATCTGTGAGTGTGGTAATGAGATGCATCTAGTGTATGTGCCAGTTAAGTAGATTTCTTAAGGTTTGAAGCCTTAACCAAACATAATTTTACTTAGTACAATGTATAATACGCGGTGTTTGCAGTGGGTAATAATGCGGCCAAGTACTTAGGGGCGATTTTATTAGTTTTAATTATACTTCTACCTAATGCTTGTGCAGCTAGTACTTACGTAAATGAGTGCTTAGCGCTAGGTGGTGGTGCTTGGGAGGGGAAATACAGTTATGAAATAAAGTTAATCATTATGAATTTAAGTGGAGCTAATGTTACCTTAGTAGTCACATACCCCTATTTCGTGAGGGTTGAGGAAGTCAATTCAACTCACGTACATGTTGTTAGTGGCAGAGTAGGTGAAGTAGAGACATCGATTACTTCAGACAATTGGAAGGTTCTATGTTTAATTCACTTATGGATGGGAAGTAACGTTACTAACACGTTTAATTTATTTGCAACTAGAAGCATAAATGCAATTATTAAGAAGGATGAGTTGTCTCTATTAAGCAGCGTGCTTAGAGTGCCTATTATTAAGAAGGTGGGGGGTGGGTGTAGTGAGTTCAAGCTGGAGGCATATAGGTTCAACGCAGTTAGATATTTTGTGGAGCCTCAAGGTGAGGCGGTATATGAGTGTAATTCAGGAATATTACTGTACTATACTGATGAAATAATTACACACTCAAAAATAGGTGAGGACTTAGTACTGATTAAGCGAGAGCTGAAGATAAAGCTGCTCGCTACTAACATACTTAGTAAGATAGGCAAGCCATGCAGTGAGGGGGAATTAACACCTATTATAGGGCAGCTAAACACCTTAACATATGCTTTAATCAGTGTTACAGTCATACTTACTGCTATTGTAGCTTACACGCTATTTAAGGTTAGAAGGGCTGTCAAGAAGGTATAGAAGGATTCCGAACCCTACCATATATAATCTTTTGAATTCTTAATTATTTCTGAAAGCACCTTAAAGAGTGCAGCTACGTTACCTACCACTAGTATTGCAAAGCCAAGGGCTAGTAGTGTAAGTGAGCCTACGTTAGTTAATACGTTTACTGTATCGAAGGTGACTATGTACTTTCCTTTTTCAACATAGAAATTTATGGAGAGTGCTGACATAATTAAGAAGAGTCCAATAACTGTAAATAGTGCTGACACAAGAAAGAACTTTACTCCGTATCCTAGTGCCTCTACCCACTTCACTCCCTTCACCGCATAACTGCTATCTTCTATAATCTGTTAAAAAACGAGTGGTAGATTAGGGAGTATTAACTACTGTAATACTGGGTAATAGTTAGACGGGGGGCGTAGCATGCTTGCCGAGGTAATTGAGGTGCTAGAGAAATATTACGGGAGTATTAATTCGAAGGAGTTTCTCGCATACGATGCTGTCATGAAGAAAATGCATCCCTTCGGTGTTCTGGTATCAATAATATTAACGCAGAATACTTCAGATAAGAATGCTCTTGCTGCTTTAGCTAATTTGATTAATAGACTAGGACCCGAGCTATTGCCACATTACTTCATGAGGGTTAGCAATGAAGAGCTTGAAGAGCTAATAAAACCATCGGGTATGTACCGTGTGAAGGTGAGGGTTATTCGGGAGCTGCTTAAGCTGATTATTAAGAATCCAAATGTATTGACCGAGAGCAACCCTGAGGATCTAAGGAGGATACTATTATCTATTAAAGGTATTGGGCCCAAAACAGCAGATGTATTTCTCCTTATGTTTAGAGGCTACCCTACGTTTCCCATCGATACTCATATTAGGAGGGTACTACATAGGCTTGGCTTTGTAGATAAAAGCGAAAGTTACGAATCTATAAGAAGAAAGGTAATGGAGCTGATACCTAAAGATAAGTATCTGCTAGCACATTTATTAATAATAACTCATGGTAGGAGAATATGTAAAGCTAGAAAACCAAAGTGTAGCGAATGTCCTATTAAGCATTTATGTCAGAGGATTGGTGTAACTGGTGATGAAGGCTAGATCCAGTGAAATGATAATATGTTCGTATTCCTAAAGAATTTTTATCTAATTTCATGTAGATCAGATATTCCCTTTACGTAGTAGTAGAGTGTCGCATCTCTATAACCTAGTGAAACCCGCGTAATGTGAAGAGGCCTCCACCCAGGTATTTCGAAGTCAAGTGTTATTACTCTGGCACCGAGCCTCAGCTCACGCTCTAACTTAGGCTTCAGCATTCTATTGACTGATGTAAGTAGGTACATGTAGACTATTGTAGCATCCTCCAAATTCACCTTGAAGAAATCATCATTTATGAATACTACCCTATCAATCACTCCTGTCTTTTTTGCCCTTTCTTTTGCTCTCTGAACTAATTCTTTATTTAATTCAATACATACTGCCTTAGCTCCTCTTAACGCTGCCTCAATAACTACTCTACCATCTCCGCATCCTAAATCATAGAGTACGTCCCCAGGTTTAGGCTTAGCTAGCAGCATTATGTAGGGGATTAGCTCTTCTCTAGTGGGTACCCAAGGAGCTAGTATACTTCCTGAGGACGACGTCTCTAACCCCCAATACTTAAGTATCAGTTTATTGAGGTAATATATTATGCTTACTAGCTCCCTATAGTTTTGCTGGCGCCACCTGTATATCGCATCACCACCTCCAGTAAGCAGATAGCGGTGCTAATGACCCTCCTCTATAATGAAATAACTGTAATTTATTAAGTTGTTGTACATCTTAAGTTTTGGGGTGCTCATTTTATGGTTATAATAAAGTGGCATGGTCATGCGTGTTTTGAAATAATTGATTCTGAGGGGCTATCAATAGTTATTGATCCACACGATGGTAGAAGTATAGGGCTTAAACCTCCTAAGGCTAGTGCTGATGTAGTCTTGATAACGCATGAGCACTTTGATCATAATGCCTATCACCTAGTCCTTAAGCCAGGAGGCGAAAAACATTCCATGAGAGAAGGGGAGTTTAAGGTGGCTGGAAAGTATGATGTTAAAGGAATTAAGGTATTCCATGATAAGGTCAGAGGAAGGCTCAGGGGGAGCGTAGTAACGTATAGGCTTGAGGTTGAGGATGTGAGTATTATACATGTTGGTGATTTAGGGCACATTCCCTCACAGGATGTAATTGATAAAATGATACCTATTGATATACTAATGATTCCCATTGGCGGAACCTACACTATAGATGCTAGAGAAGCACATGAAGTATCGAAAATACTTAAGCCTAAAATCGTTATACCAATGCACTATTGGGTTACAGGAATGAACTTACCTCTTGCACCATTAGACTCGTTCCTAGATATAGTAGACTACGAAGTAACTAAGCTGGATAACAATCAATGGTCAATTAGTAAAGAGGAACTTGAGGTAATAGGACCAGAACCTATGGTAATTGTGTTTAAGTTACCTTAAATACTCTACGGATTTTCCCCTAAATTAAATAACTGAGTTGGTTTTTGAGCTTAAGTTAAAATCACATGTCTTATTTTTATATAGTTCTTTTTACTTACTCTCACATTTCCTCCATTTAGGAAATTTAATAGGGCTTCTCTTATTATTTCAGACCTTGGTACTCCTAATTGGAGTGCTAGCCTATCTATTCTCTCAAGCAATGCTTCATCTATCTTAAATGTAACAACTTTCATTGAAATTGCCCCTACTGGTTAGGATGCTTTCGTTCCTTAAGACAACGCTACATATGCCGGTATTACCATGCGATATGTATTTCTGTTAAAAGAGCTGTACATATCAGAAGCAGATTTATATACTAAGATATTAGTATTTTTCTTGAGAGG
>CAYZJX010000078.1:0-6345 GCA_964479035.1 uncultured Desulfurococcaceae archaeon | reverse complement strand
CGTCTACGGGTTAAAAGCCCGCCGCTCTACCTGGCTGAGCTACGGGCCCACCATAGTAAGTTGTTATAGGGGGGTTTAAAAGGATAGCTAAATACTAGAGTAAACTACTTAAGTCTTCAGAAAACCAAACATTACTGGATTAAAGCTTATAATTAGTGTTCCGGACTACCTTAAAGGTTAGAAGGGTAGATAATATATGTCGGGAAGGAAGAAATTTAGGGTAATGGACCACGAATTAGTTCCTAAGCACGAGATAGTAAAGCCTGAAGAGGCAGTTAGGATACTTAAGGAACTAGGCGTAAGACCTGAAAATCTTCCTTGGATAAGAGCTTCAGATCCTGCTGCTAAGGAAATAGGTGCTAAACCGGGTGACATCATTAAAATTGAGCGTAGATCGCCTACAACAGGTAAAATAATTGTTTACAGATTTGTTGTTGCAGGGTGAGAAGAATGGCATCTAATTCTACAAATCCTAATATGTGGCTAACTCCCGAAGATCGCTGGGTGTTAATGGAGGCATTTATTAAGGAAAAAGGACTAGTAAGACAGCATCTTGATTCCTATAATGCGTTTGTTACAGACTGGATAAAAAGAATAGTAAAAGAAAGCAGTAGAATCGAAACCAACCAGCCAGGTGTATATCTAGAAATTTTAGATGTTAGAATAGAGGAGCCGCAGTTCAGAGAGGTTGAGGGTAATATAGAGAAAATAACTCCAATGATGGCAAGAATTAGGAATCTAACTTACGCAGCTCCAATAACGCTAGTTGTTGCACTATATGAGAGTGGCATTGAGGTAACAAGGCAAGAAATACCTCTCGGAGATATGCCGGTAATGGTTAGATCAGTGCTTGATCCTACCTCCAGAATGAGTAAAGAGGAATTAATTAGAATAGGTGAGGACTGGAGGGATCCTGGAGGTTACTTCATAATTAATGGATCTGAAAGAGTAATTGTTACTCAAGAGGACTTAGCACCAAATAAGGTATTTGTGGATAAGGCTAAGGAGGGCTCAAATATTACTTATACAGCTAAGGTAATATCTGCATCGTCTGGGTACAGAGTTCCGATAATACTTGATAGACTTAAAGACGGTACACTAGTCATTAACTTCCCGCCCATACCCACAAAAATACCGTTCGCTATAATGATGAAGGCTTTAGGGCTTGAAAGCGATAGAGACATAGCCTTAGCTGTCTCTACAGATCCTGAAATCCAGAAGGAATTAATACCAGCTCTTCTGCAGGCACGTGAAATAAAGACTAGGGAGGAGGCACTCGACTACATAGGTTCTAGAGTAGCTATAGGTCAGGCTAGGGAGGCGAGAATAGAACGTGCAGAGCAGATAATAGACAATTACTTCTTACCTCACTTAGGTTCATCACCTAAGTCTAGACTTAAGAAAGCGCTGTACCTTGGTCAAATGGCTTGTAAGCTTCTTGAGTTAGCTTTAGGTAGGAGGGAGCCAGATGATAAAGACCACTACGCTAATCGGAGACTGAGACTGGCTGGCGATCTACTAGCCCAGTTATTTAGGGTTGCCTTCAAGCAGTTCATTAAAGATTTTAGATATCAAGTTGAGAAGCACAGGTTAAGGGGCAGGAGGTTAAATCTGAGAGCACTAGCTAGACCAGACCTAGTTACTGATAGGTTAAGGCATGCATTAGCTACAGGTAATTGGGTCGGCGGGCGAACAGGTGTCAGTCAAATAATCGACAGAATGAATTGGATATCAACACATAGTCACCTTAGAAGAACAGTAGCTCCGTTAAGTCGCGGTCAACCACACTTTGAGGCAAGGGACCTACATCCAACTCAGTGGGGTAGGATATGCCCGTTTGAGACACCTGAAGGTCCTAACTGTGGTTTAGTTAAGAATTTAGCGCTGAGCGCTTACATTTCTGTAGGTATAGATGAGGAGGAGGTAATTAGGATAATTAAAGGATTAGGAATTATTCCCATTGAAGAAGTTTTTGAGAGGTTAAGAGCTGGTGATGAAGAATTATTGCAGAATTTATCAATGTATGTTAAGATATTTGTTAATGGTACTCTAATAGGCTACTACATGAAGGAGAATGCAAGTGATTTTGTGAGGAAAGTCCGTGAATTAAGAAGAAGCGGACAACTACATCATGAAGTCAATATTTCCTATCTAAGAACAAAATATCTCAATGAAGTATACATAAACTGTGATGCTGGAAGAGTGAGAAGACCTCTATTGGTACTTGAAAATGGCAGATTAAAGATGACTAAGGATATTATAGAAAAAGTCAGGAAAGGTGAATTAAGGTTCTCAGACTTAGTGAAGATGGGTTACATAGAATATTTAGATGCGGAGGAAGAGGAGGACGCTTACGTTGCTATCGACCCTAAAGACATAACACCAGATCATACGCACTTAGAGTTATGGTCTCCGGCCATACTCGGTATAGCGGCGGCAACAATACCTTATGCTGAACATAATCAGTCACCTAGAAATGCCTACCAGTCTGCAATGGCTAAGCAGGCGGTGGGGCTATATGCTTCAAACTTCATGCTCAGGTTTGATAGCAGAGGTCACTTTCTGCATTATCCGCAGAAACCAATAGTTCAGACAAGATTTCTTGACGCTATAGGATATAATGCAAGGCCTTCGGGACAAAACTTCATTATAGCAGTACTTTCGTTTACAGGTTACAACATGGAAGATGCTATCATAATGAATAGGTCGTCTGTGGAGAGAGGTCTAGCAAGGTCCACGTTTTACAGAGAATATAGTACTGAGGAGTTAAAATATGCTGGAGGTCAGCGTGATAGAATTGAAACACCTGATCCGAGTGTGAGAGGATACAGAGGAAGAGATAATTATATGCTGCTGGATGAAGATGGTATAATAAGTCCTGAAATAGATGTTAAGTCTGGAAATGTCCTTGTAGGTAAGACTTCACCGCCGAGGTTCCTCGAAGAATACAAGGAGTTTGGACTAGCTGGTGTTTCTAGAAGGGATACCTCGCTAACGCTTAGGCATGGTGACAAGGGTGTTGTCGATACTGTGGTAATAACCGTTAGTGGTGAAGGCAATAGGTTAATTAGAGTTAAAGTTAGGGATCTGAGAATACCTGAGATAGGAGATAAGTTCGCATCGAGACATGGTCAGAAAGGTGTTATAGGATTACTGGTGCCACAGTATGATATGCCCTATACCCCGGATGGTATTACGCCAGATCTAATAATTAATCCTCATGCGCTACCTTCAAGAATGACCGTAGGTCAGTTGATAGAGTCTATAGCAGGGAAGGTAGGTGCCCTTAGAGGAAGATTAGTTGATGGTACACCATTTTATGGTGAGAAAGTAGAGGAATTGCAAAGAGAGTTGTTAATGCTTGGCTATCCAGCTGATGGCACTGAGCCTATGTATGATGGCAGAACTGGTGAGCTAATAATGACTCCGGTATTTATAGGCATAGTGTATTATCAGAGATTGCATCATATGGTTGCTGACAAGATTCATGCCAGAGCAAGAGGACCTGTTCAGTTACTTACCAGGCAGCCAACTGAGGGTAGGGCAAGGGAAGGAGGACTTAGATTCGGTGAAATGGAAAGAGACTGCTTAGTAGGACATGGTGCATCATTATTGCTACAGGAGAGATTACTTGAAAACTCAGATAGGACTATAATTTATGTCTGTGCGGATTGCGGAATGATAGGGTGGTATGACAGGAGAAAGGGCAGACTCGTATGTCCTGTGCACGGCGAGAAAGGCAGGCTTCACCCAGTGACTGTATCTTATGCATTTAAATTACTGCTTCAGGAGATGATGAGCATGCTGATATACCCGAGATTAATTATTAAGGATAAGTTTGAGGGTGTCTAAAATGTCAGAGCAGAAGTTAATAGGAGGTATTAAGTTCGGCATACTTTCGCCAGATGTAATTAGGAAGATGTCGGCAACAGCCATAGTAACATCCGAGGTTTATGACGAGAATGGCTTACCTGTAGAAGGAGGTGTAATGGATCCTAGACTAGGTGTGATAGAGCCTGGCCAAAAGTGCGGTACTTGCGGCAATACTTTAGCTAGGTGTCCAGGTCATTTTGGGCATTTAGAGCTTGCTAGACCAGTAATTCATATAGGATTTGTGAGACATATATATGATTTGCTTAGAGCTACCTGCAGGCGCTGTGGCAGGCTTAAGATACCTGATGAAGAAATCGACAGGTACTTAGATCTACTCAAAAGGCTCAAGGATAAGTGGCCGCAGCTGGCTGGCAGCCTCACGGACTTTGTGAAGAGAAAGGCAATTAAAGCCATGGAATGTCCGCACTGTGGTGAGAAGCAGTTTAAGATTAGATTAGAGAAACCAACTACATTTATTGAAGAGGGTCCTCTAGGCAGACTGTGGCCTACCAAGGTAAGAGAATGGCTTGAGCGCATACCTGATAGGGACTTGAGAGTATTAGGTTATGATCCCGAGTACGCCAGACCTGAGTGGATGGTCATAACAGTATTACCGGTGCCGCCAATTGCTGTAAGACCCTCAATATTGCTAGAGACAGGTATTAGGTCCGAAGATGACTTAACACACAAGTTAGTTGATATAATTAGAACCAATGAGAAGCTGAGAGAAAGCATAAACTCTGGAGCACCCGAGGTTATAGTTGAGGATTTGTGGGAGCTACTGCAGTACCATATAACCACATATATAGATAATGAGGTACCGGGCGTTCCACCAGCAAAGAGAAGATCGGGAATGCCTTTGAGAACTCTTGCTCAGAGACTTAAGGGTAAGGAGGGCAGGTTTAGAGGCAACTTATCGGGGAAGAGAGTAGATTTCTCAGCACGTACGGTAATAAGTCCAGACCCGAATTTAAGCATAAATGAAGTCGGCGTTCCAGCTGAAGTAGCTATGATATTGACTGTGCCTGAGCGCGTAACTCCATGGAATATAGATGAGTTAAGGAAGTACGTACTTAATGGACCTTATCGCTATCCAGGTGCTAATTACATTATAGATAATACAGGCAGGAGGATAGACCTACGCTTTATTAAAGACCTAAAAGCTATTGCAGAAAGTTTGAAGCCGGGCTACATTGTTGAGAGACATTTAATTAATGGGGATATAGTGCTCTTTAATAGGCAGCCTTCACTACACAGAATGTCTATTATGGCACACGTAGTTAAGGTTCTGCCAGGACGCACATTCAGGCTGCATCTTGCGGTGTGTCCGCCCTATAATGCTGACTTTGACGGAGATGAGATGAACCTTCACGTACCTCAAACCATTGAGGCTAGGGCGGAAGCAAAGATGCTTTTGCTTGTTCAGGAACACATACTTTCACCTAGATACGGAGGACCTATTATTGGAGGCATACAGGACTACATTAGTGGTGCTTACTTACTTTCCTCTAAGGTAACACTGCTTACTAAAGACCAGGTCTCTGACCTGCTGGCGAGTATAAACTACTCAGGTGAGATACCAGAGCCAGCAGTCTTGTCACCTGTTAAGGCATGGTCAGGAAAACAGATAATAAGTCTCCTGCTGCCGGAGGACTTTAATTTCTCTAAGGAGGCAAAGATTTCATCAGGCAGCCTTAAGTGTACTGATGAGGAATGTTTTTGGGACTCGTACCTCGTAGTTAAGAAAGGTAAGTTACTGCTTGGAGTACTAGATAAGGCGGCTGTTGGTGCACAGCAGCCTGAATCGTTACTGCACTTCATAGTCAAGGAGTATGGAGCATCATTTGGTAAGGAATTCATGGATAAGGCCTTCAAGCTGTTCTTGAGATTTATAGAAATGAGAGGCTTTACTATGAGCATAGTTGATATAATGATACCTGAGGGGGCTTATGAAGAAATTGAGGAAGTCATTAAGAAGATTAGGAGAGAGATCGAGCATTTAATTCAATTGTATAAGGAGGGCAAGCTTGAGCCAACACCAGGTAGAACTCTACGAGAGAGCCTAGAGATAAAGATATTGGAGGTACTTTCAAGAGCTAGGGATGAAGCAGGTGAGAGAGCAACCAAGTACCTGGATCCATTTAATAATGTATTCATAATGGCTAAGACTGGTGCCAGAGGTTCTACATTAAATATAACGCAGATGGCTGCTATGTTGGGTCAGCAGTCAGTGAGAGGCCAGAGAATTCATAGGGGTTACAGAGGGAGGACACTGCCTCACTTTAGGAAGGGTGACATAGGTCCTGAGGCTAGGGGCTTCGTATCTGGGTCGTTTGTTAAGGGGCTCTCACCTATAGAAATGTTCTTCCATGCAGCGGGCGGCAGGGAAGGCTTAGTAGATACAGCTGTAAGAACGTCTCAAAGCGGTTATATGCAGAGAAGATTAATAAATGCATTGCAAGACTTACGTGT
>CAYZJX010000077.1:0-6542 GCA_964479035.1 uncultured Desulfurococcaceae archaeon | reverse complement strand
GCTCCAGCGACCTCGGAGGCCAGTATAGCTGGGACCCAACCACGCTTATCTACCAGTAGTCCAGAAGGCACTACACCGAGCATGGATGCTACACCACGGAAAGTGTTTACGAATCCAATAACGTCCTCACCCAGCCCTAAACGGACCTTCATGTATGAATTAAGTATAGGCATCCACAGCCTCCAACTACTTCTATCTATGCAGAGGAAGATATGAAAGCCCAACTCCTCTCTACGTGGAATAACTCCCTTAAAGAAGCTACTTAATGAAAACTTCTCACTACTCTTCTGCTCAGGCACGAAGAGCGCTATAACTACAGCTGCTGAAGCCACTATTACTGAGGCCGCCGTAAATACTGGCGTGTAGCCGTAGTTCTTAATCAGGACTCCAGCTGCGTAAGGAGCAATTACACGAGACACCTGAAAAGACAGTGATAGTACAGCAAATGAAGTCCCCATTACATCTTTACCTACAGTGCCAGCTACTGCAGCAGCTCTGGCAGGGACCCACGTATTTAGTGCTGAATTAAAGAGTATGTAAGCAGCGAGCACACCCCAGTAACCCTTAATTAGGAGGGGAGCTAAAGGTGCTGCAGACATCATAAGGGTCGATATGAGGAGCATGGCCTTCCTACCCAGCAGGTCTGCCGCAATACCAGCAAGTGGTATTAACGCAACACTAACACCCATAGCAACAGCAGATACAGTACCTATCTCAGGGAGGTCCATGTCAACAAGTACAGCGTAAACAGGTAGGAAAGTCATTAATACTGAAGTCCCTAAACCCCTTAAAGCAGAGACTACAGCTAGTGGAGCTACTACACCCCTACTGCCCTGACCCAAGCCCAGGAATCACCTGCAGCACACGTAATTATTGTGTGGTGAGAAATGCCCATACATTAATTATGCTGCTTTAGCTAAGACGTCAGCATATCTATCAGTGACTTAACCTTCTTTAATTTCTCTATAGATTCGTTCAGGTAGCTTAACCCCTCCTCCGTAATGTAGTACACTCTCTTAGCGGGACCTCTCTCTTCAGTAACCCACCGTGAGACCACTAAATTATGGTGTTCGAGTCTCCTAAGTAATCCATAAATCATAGCCTTAGATATGTCTAAGTTAAACCTCTCATTAATTCTGCGCTGAATCTCACCACCATGTACAGGACCCTCGCTAATAACCTTAAGAATAGCTAAATGCAGCAGCCCACGGAGAGGTGATAATGTGTGATGGTGATGAATGTCGTCATGGTAGTGGTGGTGGCGGTGATGAGTATGTGGGTGGTGCTCTTCTTCATAGAGCATGTGACCACCGAATAGATAACTTATTTATCTAGATAAATAAGTTTCGCTGTCTGGGGTACTTCCAAGTATGAGGTAGTGAAAACGTCTTCTATGATTTGAACTTCTCTAAGATTACTTAGGCACACTAACTACTCCTACATGTAGGAGTAGTACATAATAAAAATAAAATTACAATGATTTACTGAGTTATCTTAAGTGTAATCAATATTCTCTGAGGTCAGCCTCCTTAGTCTTTCCTTAAGTCCACCATACTGTAGAATTTCTAGTATTTGAGTAGGTATGGGCTTAATTCTGAATATGTCATGAGTTCCCACAGTAATGATTCCTCTTTTGAGATCTACTTGTACTAATTCACCGTCATTAACTCCTGCTAGGTCAGCTTCTACTGCTGGCAGCCCATTATTAATGGCGTTTCGGTAAAATATTCTGTGAAAGCTCTTAGCAATTACTAGTGAAACTCCAGCAGCCTTAAGGGCAATTACGGCATGCTCTCTACTACTCCCGTACCTAAACCCATTTCCTGAAGTACCCAAGCTACTGCGTGTCGTCCACTGTGTCTTCCTAATACTATCCTCCTGCGATTACCTACAGCTTCAGGCGGCATCGCTTCATAGGTGCTCGGGTTCTCAAGAACCCCATGTACATGAATACCTGCCTCATGAGCAAAGGCGTTCACGCCTACAACCGGCTTATTTGGCTGAAGCTGTACGCCGAATTTCTCAGCAACCAGCCTAGATACCTTCGTAAGCATTTCAAGCTTAACACTTGTTTCAGCACCCATCAGGAAGTGAAGTGCAGCAACTACCTCCTCCAGCGCAGCATTGCCTGCTCTCTCACCAAACCTATTAACAGTTACTTGCGCTCCGTCCGCGCCTGCAGCTATTCCTACCAGAGTATTTGCTGTAGCCATGCCGAAGTCGTTGTGGCAGTGAACATCTATCCATATGTCCTGAGGAAGGCATGAACGGACTTGGGCGACTAAGTCGTAGAATTCCCATGGAGTAGATGCCCCCACGGTGTCAGGGATGTTAATGTACTTAGCACCCGCCCTGACAGCCTCCATGTAGGTCTGCACTAGGAATTCCCTATCACTTCTAGTGCTGTCCTCGGCTGAGAATAGCACTATAGGTGTGTATCCCCTGGCGTACTCAATAACTTCAGATATCCTACATAACACCTCTTCTCTTGAGAGCTTGAGTTTGTACTTTAAGTGTATGTCACTAGTAGCTATGAATACGTGGATTATGTGTGCTTCTGAAGCTGCAGCCTCATCTACGTCCTTCTTAGTAGCTCTGGATAAGGCTACGAGCTTAGAACTAGAGACTTCCCTTGAAAGGACCTTAATGGTCTTGAAGTCTACTTCCGAGGAAGCAGGAAATCCTGCTTCAATAATATCAACACCAAGTTCATCGAATGCTCTAGCAATTTCTATTTTATCATCAAGAGATAACTCTACTCCAGCCATTTGGTCTCCGTCACGGAGGGTTTTATCGAATATTCGGATTTTCCTCCATGTAGCAATACACAACACCAAGCCTAGATTACGGAGCTTCTCCTATTTAAATCCTACCTCTCAAAGTAGAGAACCTATACGGTGCTTACCCATAGTACTTAAATCAAACTGCTAGTACAGCTACATGAGAATGCATGCTTACCGTACCTGACCCAGCGAGGCTGTAAGAGCACCCAGAATGGCTAAGAGCGCACCTGCGTACTGTCTCTTCGTAAGGCTCTCTTTCATTACTAAAGCAGCAATGAGAATGGTTAGTACTGGTGCTGCACCAGGAACAGTTATAGCAAGCATTGTGCCGGAGTAAGCCATGGCGAGGTAGTATGTGTAAATAGCTAGGACAGAGCCCAGAACCCCACCTACCGCCATGAGTACGGCATTCCTACTTAAGTAATGCCTCTTCATCTTAGGTGCCCACGGCGCCAGTAGTAGAGCGGCGAGGGAGTTTCTGTAGAAAGTTAATTCTACTGGTGTTATTCCTCCTCTATATACTATGGCAGCAAGTGTTAGAGCTACAGCGTAGGAGACTGAAGCTAGAAGAGCGGTGAGTACACCAACTACGTAGTCTCGTCTGGCCTTGGGCTGAGGAGGTCTAGCATAGAGAGACATACCCACACCACCCGTAACTAGAACTGCTCCGAGACCCCTCAAAACAGTAACCTGCTCCCCAACAACGGCTGTAAGAGGTATCATAAATACGGGACTCGTGTAAGCTAAAGCCATAGCTAGTCCTGCACCTAATAGCCTTATTGATCGCAGCAAGGAGGTATCAGCAAGCATAGTAGTTAGGAAGCCTATTATGACGACAAAAACAGCTGTTGCAGAGGATATATGAAATACGGGATTTACAATTAAGAAAAGAACGAGTGAAGCAGGGGTGGAGTATAAGCAGCGGACGAAATTAGCTTCTAAGACACTCCCATAACTACGTAATCCCTTCTTATAAAGAAGTGGCGCAATTCCGGAAAACAGCAGCGACAGTAACGCAGCTAAAACACCAGTCAGCATTAGTTCATCACCTTCGCTACAAACCCATTCTCTTATTCAGTAAGGGTATTTAGCCCTTACATAGTTTTGGAAATGTATCTCTGAAATTAA
Organism: uncultured Desulfurococcaceae archaeon; assembly: GCA_964479035.1. Lineage (GTDB taxonomy): Archaea > Thermoproteota > Thermoprotei_A > Sulfolobales > NBVN01 > B83-G16. Next base: position 2,631 of record CAYZJX010000077.1, on the reverse strand, counting down.
TCAGTAATATTTCTGTTAATGTACTATACACTGGAATTATAGGCAGCACAGTAACCTGCCTGAGGTACTTTAGTATTTTGAACTACTGATCATATTGAGCAGCTGTCTTGAGAGCAGCTTCTACAATAATTCTTTCCGTTTTTCTTAACTTTCTTGTCTTAAAGCCTACCCTCCACTCTGCACCATATAGTTCATCTGATATCGATGCTACTATAGCTAACTTAGCCTTACGATAGCTAGCTACAGTCATTAAAGCCGTTGACTCCATATCAACACCTAAGATTCCCATCCTAGAGTACTCATCAATCTTATCTTTTGTTTCACGAAATATTGCGTCAATAGTCCATATACCACCCTTAAGCACCTTAATTCTCCTTCTGCCCTTCAATTTGTTTACTTCAGTAAAGAGTACGTTAGCTAACTGGGGATCCGGTCTTGGAACGTAGTCTGAAGGGGCATAGTGATAGCTGATTCCTTCCTCTCGGAGCCCCCACGTAGGCACAAGTACGTCACCTATTCGTAAGGCAGGACTTACAGCTCCTGCCTCACCAACCACAATGAATACCTCACCACCAGCAATAAGTGCCTCAAGTGCTGCCACAGCTGCTGGAGCCCCAAAGTAAGGTAGCGCAAGAAGCAACTCCTTCTCGCTATACCGTCCCTTGACAGACCTAGCTATTAAGCCACTATACTTTACTTCTTCACAGTTCTCCAGCGGCTTCCTAGCAGTCTTAAACAAGTACTTCGTAAAAAATAACAGCACTCTATTACTTGGTAAGCTTTTACCTCTTCTACTAAAGATTTCGTATGGATCGATTACAGGCTTACCCCCTACCGATCTTGAACATAAGTAGACTACCTTATAACATAGTAAGGTAATATTAAAATTCATACAGACACACTATCAGCGATCAAGTAAAATAAGCTTACACTAATTACTGTTACCATAAGCGTGAATTATTGCGAAATAAATTAGCAGTATAGCTAGAATCCTGTGCAGTACCACATCCATGTCCTTGAGCAATTCAAGTATTGAAGTCTCAGCTCCTCTTAATTAACCTACGTACTGCGTGTCCTATACTTGCTGCCATTACATTAGTTGATGCACTGCCTAGTACTGGTCAAGGTCTGCATTAAGTAAGTCACTCAATATTTTGGTGACTTACTTAATCCCAAGTTTTTCTTTCAGCCACTTAATTTTCAGTTCATACCGTTTCTTTCTGTGTCTTGGCTCAGCCCTCATGCTGTGTACATGGCTTCCTTTCGCGAAGACCACTAGCTTGGACTCCTTACCCTTAAGTACTAGAGCCACGTGCATTGCTAGTGCCTGGTCAATGAAGCAGCGGTAGTCCTGCCCACTGTGTATTAGCAGGAGCGGAGTTTCTACATTATCTACGTGGTATGCTGGGCTTTTCTTCAAGTACTCTTCTAAGTTATTATGGGGAGTTCCACCTATTTGGTCCGGGTTAAACCAGTATCCTATGTCACTAGCCCAGTAGTCAGTCACCCAATCAGCTATGCCGTTTTCACTGACTGCTGCCTTAAATTTCTTCGTCTTAGTAATGATTACATTCGTCATGTAACCACCGTAACTTATTCCAGTTACAGCGAGCTTACCTTCATCTATTGGGTACTTCTGGAGAATGTGATCTGTGAATGCCATGAGTTGTGCGTAGTCTACCTCACCATATCTCCCTCTAACATCAGCAAACTCCTCAGCATATCCGTCACTGCCGCGTGGGTTAGCGTAGGCTACTGCAAAGCCCTCCGCGACCATTAGCTGCATTTCTGGGTGGAACCTGTACCCGTACATTCCCTTAGGTCCTCCGTGAATGTATAGTATGAGTGGGTGCGGGCCCCCACCTTCAGGTAGAATTACCCAGCCATCCACATAGTCGCCCTCAACCCCCATTCTCTCATGTACCGGCTCTCGTAGAGCTACATCACGTACTAACCACTCATTAAGCTCAGTTACTTTCCTGTGCTCACTGCCGTCATATACGTAAAGTTCCTGCGGACTCGCAGCTGACGACATGACATAAGCCACTAGCCCTCCTTCAGCATGTGCTGTATGTACGTAAGCCCTCTCACCAGCTATAACCTCTATTTCTCCATCATGAAGGACAGCAAGCAGCACGCTCCCGGAGTCAGCGTAAGTTAAAGCTATGCCTCTAGGGGATTCCCCAGCAATAACATATATATTTCTGTCAAGTAATCCGCAAGTAAGGCACTCTGCACCGCTATCGCGAATTAACCACAGCTTGTGGTGGCTAGCAATACCTATTTCACGCTTGTGCATTAGTGCGTAGAGCTCACTCTTAACACACCGCAGAGACCTAATACTGTACCCTTCAAGAACGACCTCCCTCCTCTCACTGACTGGATCAATCTTAACTAGCTTATGTACGGTAGGGTTTCTCCAGTCTGCCGGGACAGTGTAGTATATGGAATCCCTGCAAACTTCAATACACTCAATTTCATTATCCTCCAAAGCAACTTTTCTGAGGTAGCCTGACCCAACATCAAGTATGTACAGCGCATAGCTGAGCCCTGCTACAAAACCACGCTTATCGAACCAGAGCGGGAGCTTATCAGTAGCTACGTAGTCACCATCTTCGTCATGAAGTCCCT